>NZ_JBSFWJ010000020.1:0-95408 GCF_053592695.1 Saccharopolyspora sp. NPDC002578
CAGTCGGTCTCTCGCTGCGGGATCTTTTTCCCAAGTGGCTCCGCCACGAGGGAAAAAGCCGTCCTCGCGAGAGACCGACTGAGAACCCGCCGGTGAAGACTTCTCGACGTGGGCTATGTGCTTCGCACATACAGGCACGGCCTTCGGCCGCAAGGCACGGCTACGCCGCCCGCTGCGGGGCCTTTGGCCCGCTGGTGGGGTGTGTCAGAGGTCTTCGGTGAACGGGATGGATTGGGCTTCGGGGGAGGTCATCCAGCGGCGGATGGTCCAGGTGGCTCGGACGTCGTCCTCGTTGTACTGGAGGAGCCGGCTGCGCTGGGACGGTTCCTGCTCCTGGCCGTCCAGGCCTACCGCGTCGCGGTACCAGCGCATCGAGTTCTCGCCGCTGGCCTCCGGGTCCCGCCAGGCGAACCCGGCGCTGGGGGCGATCACCTTCAGCCCCTTGCCGTGCGGGCACAGGAACTGGTCGCGGACCGCCGCGAACAGGTCGACCCACTCGTCGGAGCCGATGAACCGGCGCACCTCGGACACCTCGGGGATGCCGGGCTTGCCGGCGAAGCGCTCCGCCGACGAGAGCATCCAGCGGTTCTCCGCGAGCTCGTTGTAGCAGTAGGCGCGGAACGTGAGCCCGCGCGCGTGCGCGCGCTCCCGGACCGCGACGAACCAGCACCAGAACTCGGCGAACGACCGCGCCTCGTCGTCGGAGGGCAGCGGATCCCAGGTGACGAAGGCGCGGTAGCCCTGCTCCTCGTCGACGTCCGCTCCGGACAGCCAGCAGCCCCACATGTAGGCGCCGGAGTCGGCGTAGCTCTCCATGTCCACGTCGATCTCGACGTCGGCGCGCGGCACCCGCAGCTCCCGCACGCGGCGCACCAGCGGGAGGTCGCGCAGCCACGCCTTCGCCAGCAGCACCGCCTCGTCGGCGCGGGCCGCGCCCAGCGAGGTCGCCCGGCCCTGCTCCGGTGTCATCGCGGCCAGGTCGTCGACGGTGCGCACCTGCGCGGCCCGCAGCACCGCCGCGTCCTCACCGCGCACCACCAGGCTCACGTCGCGCGCGTCCCGCAGCTCCGCCGAGCACGTCGGCCACCACGGGCAGCCCTTGCACTCGGTGACCCGGGACGGCTGCGCGAGCGGTTCGGCGCCGGTGGCGGCGGCGGTCGCCACGGCCACCCGGTCGGCGAACCGCGCGTCGTACTCGGCGAGCGCGGTGCGCCCGCCCGGCCAGTTCGGCGCCAGCAGGTCGTGCCAGACGACCAGGTCGCCCTCGACGCCGATGACCCCGCCGACGGGCGTGCCCGGCGCCGCCATCCCGCACGCTTCGAGCAGCCGCACCAGGTGCGCCAGCCGCAGCTGGTCCCGCGGCTGGGCCCGGACCTTGCGCCGCCCGTTGCGCTTCGCCGACTCCGGCAGCGGGCTCTCCAGCGGCGAAGTGCGCGCCCCGCTGCCGGGGTCGGTCGTCTTGTGCCGCACCACCAGCACCGGCGTGTAACCGGAGCCGTTGCGCACCAGCAGGTCGATGCCGCCGAACCGGCCCGCCTCGGGGTTCGCGGGCAGCTGCGCGCCGGAGATGAACCGCACGCCGTCCCGCATCGCCTCCAGCGTCTCCCGCTCGCGCCGGCGCAGGCTCGCCTCGCGCGGGATGCGCGCCCACGATTCGCCCAGCAGCTCGCCGAGCCGGTCGGCGATCGCGCGGCGGTGGTCGGCGGCGTCGGCGACGCGCTGCTCGATGCCCGGATCCATCGGGGCTTTCGGCAGGTCACGGGATTGCGGATCGTTCTCGAGATGCACCCTCCTGCGACAGCGCGTCACTACGCCCGCGTCCAGCAGCACCTCGTTCTCCACGTCCCGCAGCGTAGGCCGTACCCCTGACGATCGCGCCCATCACCCCGGTGACGGAGGACAACCGACGGCTACGCACCGTGCACGACCGGTCGATCACTCCCTCGCTCGGTCAACCGGCACCGGCCGCGCGAACTCCTTACAGTGATCCCCGAGCGAGGTGAACGCCCTGGCCGCGGCATCCGGGACCGGATCGGCGACGGCCGCAGGCACGGCGCGAACCGTGCCGCGACAGCAGGAGGCGGCGATGACGCGAGGCACCGGCGAACCGGCCACCGCAGCACTGACCACGGAGATCCTGAGCACCGAACCGCTCAACGCCCGGACCGACGACTCCGGCGACGACGTGCGTTCGGCCGCGAAGCAGGTCAAGAAGGTGGCGAAGCTGGAGGCCAAGGCCGCCCACGAGCAGACCAAGACCGCCAAGGAGGGGACCAAGGCGGTCAAGCAGGAGGCCAAGGCGACCACCAAGACCGCCAAGCAGGAGGCGAAGTCCGCCGAGAAGGCCGCCAAGCGCGACGAGAAGGCCCGCAAGAAGGGTGAGCACGGCAGGTTCACGCCCGGCGACGCCCGCAAGGCCGTCGGCGTGGCCAAGATCCTCGGCCCGGCGCTGGCGCCCTACGCGTGGCAGGCGTTCACCGCCGCGCGGGACGGTTACGACCGGGCCCGCGCGCGGCGGCTCGGAGTGGCCATGGACGACCTGGGGCGGTTCACCGGGCGCGGTGCCGCGCTGCACGCCCGCATCGCCGGGGACGCCGAGGCGCTGCGCGAACTGCGGACCCGCACCGCGGGCCGCACCGCCGCCGAGACCTCGCTCGTCGAGAAGTTCGCCGACGAGGCCGAGGGCAGGCTCGGCCAGCTGGGCAGCGCGGTGCGAGCGGCCGAACGCATGCCGACGCCGCGCCGCCGCGCCGCGCACCGCGCCGTCGTCGGCGAACTCGACCGCATCGAGGACGACCTGCTGCACCGCCTCGGCATCCCGAGCACCGAGCAGCAGTAGCACCGACGCACGAGAACGGGCCGGTCACCACGCAGGTGACCGGCCCGTTCACGTCGGATCAAGCGGCGTCGGGCGCCGTCACGAAACCGTGCTCGACCATCCAGGCCCGGGCGACGTCGGCCGGGTCGCGCCCGTCCACGTCGACACCGGCGTTGAGGTCCAGCAGCTGCTGGTTGTCCAGCTTCGCCGAGATCGGCGCGAACACGGACTCCAGCTGCGGGTACCGCTCCAGCATCTCCACCCGCGTCGTCATCGCCAGGTTGTAGCGCGGGAAGAACTGCTTGTCGTCCTCCAGCACCTTCAGGTCCAGCGACTGGATCCGGCCGTCGGTGGTGAACACCTCGCCGAGGTTGCACGCCTTGCCGGTGGCCGTGGCCGAGTAGATGGGACCGGTGCTCAGCGTCTCCACCTTGCTCTGGTCCACCTGGAACCCGTAGGCCTCCGCCACGCCCGGCAGCCCGTCGTTGCGGCTGGCGAACTCGCTCTCCACGCAGAAGCTCAGCTCCTGCGGGTTCTGCTGGGCCACCCGCTTGAGGTCCGAGAGCTTCTCCACTCCCAGCCGGGCCGCGTTCTCCTGGTTCAGCGCGAACGCGTAGGTGTTGTCCGCCTTGAGCGACAACGCGAACCAGGTGACGCCGTTGGCCTCGATGTCGAGCTTGCGCACGGCGTCGTACTGGGCCCGCGCGTCCGGGATCGGATCGGTCTTGCCGTTGTAGCTGATCCAGGACGAGCCGGTGTACTCCCACAACAGGTCGATCTGCTTGCTGACCAGCGCGTTGCGGGCGCTGGCGGAACCCGTGATGTTGCTGAGGTCCCGCACGTCGGCACCGGCGGCGGACATCGCGAACTCCGCGATGTAGGCCAGCACGATCTGCTCGGTGAAGTCCTTGGAGCCGACCGTGAACGGCACGCCCTCCAGCTCCGGCACCGGCTTGATCGAACCGGGCCCGACCCGCAGCGGCACCGAGGAGCCCGAACTGAGCCCGCAGCCGGTGAGCGCGGCACCGGCCGCGGCGGCCGAGAAGAGCTTCAACGCGCCCCGGCGGGACAGCTGTGTTCCTCGCTTCATCGCAGCCCCTTCGGTGACAGGTAGCGCTCCGCCAGCCCGCCGCACCAGTCGACGAGCAGCGCCAGGGCCATGGCCAGCACCGCGCCGACGGACAGCACGGTCCAGTTGCTCAGCTTGTAGCCGGTGTCGATGAGCTCGCCGAGCCCGCCGGCGCCGACGAACCAGGCCAGCGTGGCGGTCCCGACCGCCAGCACCAGCGCGGTCCGCAGCCCGGCCAGGATGAACGGCACCGCCAACGGCAGTTCGATGCGCGTGAGCACGGAGAACCCGGACATGCCGATGCCGCGTCCCGCGTCGATCAGCGACCGGTCCACCTGCTGCAGACCCACCAGCGTGTTGCGCAGCACCGGCAGCAGCGCGTACACCGCGATCGGCAGCGTCGCGATCCAGAAGCCGGTGGTGCCGTTGGTGAGCAGGAAGAACAGCACCAGCAGACCCACCGACGGCGCCGCCTGGCCCATGTTGGCCAGACCGATGATCAGCGGGCTGACCCGCCGCGCCCAGGACCGGCTCAGCAGCATGCCCAGCGGCACCGCGACCAGCACCACGATCACCGCCACCGCCACGCTCATCAGCAGGTGCTGCCAGGTGAGCGTGAGCAGGGTCGAGGCGTTGACGTTGCGGCTGACGACGACGTCGTCGCCGCGGCTGAACGCGACCGCGAGCACCACCACGACCAGCACCAGCGCGACCAGGGGCTGCGCGAACAGCCGCAGCCGTTCCGCCGTGCGGGACCCCGAATCCGCGGAGTAGGAACCGCTCATGACGGGTCCCCCGCGGCCGAGGGCTCGTCCGCGTGGTCGTCGGCGTGCTCCTCGCGCAGGTCCTTGATCGTCGTCATCACGGTGTCGATGTCGACGACGCCGATGTACTCGCCGCGGGACCCGGTGACCACGGCGACGCCGTCGTCGTCGGTGAGGATCGCTTCCAGCGCGTCCTGCAGCGTCGAGGCGGGCGAGACGCTGTCCTCCACCGCACGACCCGCGCGGGCCAGCGAGGAGACCGCGCCGGCCTCGCGAGCGGTCGTCCAGCGCAACGGCCGCTTGCGGCCGTCCAGCACCAGGCCGATCGCACCGCGCCGGGTCCCGAGCCGTTCCTGCAGCGCGCTCGGCTGCTCGTCCACACCGGCGGTCGGCACCTGGCCGAGTTCGATCTCCCGCACCCGGCGCAGCGTGAGCTGCTTGAGCGCGGCACCGGCGCCGACGAATCCGGCCACGGTGTCGTCGGCCGGGTTGGCGAGGATCGCCTCGGGCGTGTCGTACTGCAGGATCTCGGAGCGCTGCCCGAGCACCGCGATGCGGTCGCCGAGCTTGACGGCCTCGTCGAAGTCGTGCGTGACGAACACGATCGTCTTGCCCAGGTCGGCCTGCAGGCGCATCAGCTCGTCCTGCAGCACGCCGCGGGTGATCGGGTCCACCGCGCCGAACGGCTCGTCCATCAGCAGCACCGGCGGGTCCGCGGCCAGCGCGCGGGCGACGCCGACGCGCTGCTGCTGACCACCGGAGAGCTGCCGCGGGTAGCGGCCCCGGTACTCGGCGGGGTCCAGGCCGACGAGGTCGAGCATCTCCTCGACGCGTTCCACGGTCCGCTGCTTGGTCCAGCCGACCAGGCCGGGCACCATGCCCACGTTCTCGCCCACCGTCATGTGGGGGAACAGCCCGGCCTGCTGGATCGAGTAGCCGATCTCGCGGCGCAACTTGTCCGGGTCGAGGCCAAGGACGTCCTGGCCACCGATGGTGATCCGGCCCGAGGTGGGCTCGATCAACCGGTTGATCATGCGCATGGTGGTGGTCTTGCCGCTGCCCGAAGGCCCGACGAGCACGACCGTCTCACCGGCGGGAATGGTCATCGTGACCGATTCGACCGCGGCCAGCTTCTGGCCCGGGTACCGCTTGGAGACCTCCTCCAGGCGAATTTCGACACCGTGTCCGCCCGCGCGGTCGGCGGTGTCGGGCTTGTTGTTCTCAGCCACGAATACCTCTCGAAGTCGTCAGGCGCCCGACCAGCACGAACACCGCGTCCAGCAGCAGCGCCAGCACGATCACGCCGAGCGTGCCCGCCAGCGCCATGTTCAGCGCGTTCGCGCTGCCCAGCCCGGACAGGCCGCTGAAGATCAGGTTCCCGAGGCCGGGTCCCTTGGCGTAGGCCGCGATGGCCGCGATGCCCATCAGCATCTGGGTGCTCACCCGCATGCCTGCGAGGATGCCGGGCCACGCCAGCGCCAGTTCGATCTTGGTCAGCACCCGGAACCGGTTCATGCCGATGCCGCGGGCGGCATCCAAGATCGGCTGGTCGACTGTAGACAACCCAACGATGGTGTTGCGGATGATCGGCAGCAGCGCGTACAGCACCAGCGTCACCACCGACGGCGCCACGCCCAGCCCCAGCAGGGGGATGAGCAGGCCGAACAGCGCGAACGAAGGAACCGTCAGCACTGCGCTGGACAAAGCGGTGGCCACCGCCGCCCCGGCGGGGCTGCGGTAGACCGCAACCCCGACCAGGACGCCGACGATGGTCGCCAGCACGATGCACTGCAGCACCATGCTGGCGTGCTGGTAGGAGTCCACCAGCAACTGCTGCCACCTGGAAGCGACGTAATCCAGGAAACTCACGAAGTGGTCGCTCCCGGCGTCGCCTTGTCCTTGCCCTCAGCGTCGTCGTCGGTTTCCTCAGCGGGAGTCGTGACGAGCTGGAATTCGCCGTCGTGCTCCTCGGTACCGGCGATGACGGCCTGCTCGAGGACCTCGGCACCCTTTTCGTCGCGCAACGTCATCTGGTCGCTGCGCAGGTCCTTGGTGAGGGCCACGCACAGCAGCACCATGACGATCGCGAACGGCAGCGCGCCGATGAACGTCAAGTTCTGGATGCCCGTCAAGGCATCCTCCTCGCCGCCGCCGATCACCAACATGATCGCGGCGACCGCACCGGTGGCGGCACCCCAGAAGATGACCACCCAGCGGCTCGGCTCGATCGAACCGCGCTGCGAGAGCGTGCCCATGACCACCGAGGCTGCGTCCGCACCGGACACGAAGAAGATCGCGACCAGGATCATCACCAGCACCGAGGTGATGACGGCCAGCGGCAGGTGCTCGAGGACGGTGAAGGTCTGCGCCTCCGCACCGCCGTCGGCGATGGCGGGGTCGACCTTCGCGGTGCTGATCGCGGCACCGCCGAAGATCGCGAACCAGACGAGGCTGACCACGCTGGGCACCAGCAGCACGCCGCCGATGAACTGGCGGATCGTGCGGCCACGGCTGATCCGGGCGATGAACATGCCGACGAAGGGCGTCCAGGAGATCCACCACGCCCAGTAGAAGACCGTCCAGGTACCCAGCCACTCGTGCATGTCCGCACCGCCGGTGGCACCGGCGCGCGAGGCCATCTCACCGAAGTCGCTCATGTACGAACCGAGCGAGGTCGGCAGCAGGTTCAGGATCAGCACCGTCGGGCCGGCCACGAACACGAAGAACGCCAGCAGCGCGGCGAGCACCATGTTGATGTTCGACAGCCACTGGATGCCCTTGGACACACCGGACACCGCCGAAGCGATGAAGCAGATGGTCAGGATGACGATGATCACCACGAGCAGCGTGGTGCTGGTGCTGCCGATCCAGCCCGCGGCCTCCATGCCCGCCTGGATCTGCAGCGTGCCCAGACCGAGCGAGGCGGCGGAGCCGAACAGCGTGGCGAACAGCGCCAGGATGTCGATCAGCTTGCCGATCGGCCCCTCGGCGTTGCGCTTGCCGATCAGCGGCAGGAACACGGCGCTGATCAGCTGCTTGCGGCCGCGCCGGAAGCTGCTGTAGGCGATCGCGAGACCGACCACCGCGTAGATCGCCCACGGGTGCAGGGTCCAGTGGAACAGCGAAGTCGCCATCGCCGTGCCCACTGCCTCGTCCGTACCGGCCTCGACGGTTCCCGGCGGCGGCGAAGTGAAGTGCGACAGCGGCTCGCTGATGCCGTAGAACATGAGCCCGATGCCCATGCCCGCGCTGAACATCATCGCGATCCAGGACACCGTCCTGAACTCCGGCTTCTCGCCGTCCTCGCCCAGCGGGATGCGTCCGTAGCGGCTGAACGCCAGGAACAGCGCGAAGATGACGAACCCGGTGGCCGCGAGCACGAAGCCCCAGCCGATGTTGGTGACCAGCCAGTCCAGCGCGGCCTTGGAGGTGTTGAGCAATGACTCCTGGCTCAGCGTTCCCCAGGCCACCAGGACGAACATGATGGCGGCGGTGACACCGAAGACGACCCAGTCGGTCCTCGGTTTACCGATGAACTCCGGTTGACCCGGTAGTTCCGTTGGGTGGCCCGATGAGCCACCTTCTCGTTGATCTGCTTCAGTCGACACAGGTTCCGGCGCCCGACTCGCGACGCCCCCTCCTCTCCGTACCTCACGTCACGACGGCCCGGAACACCTGTTCACCTGTCACTATCTGCTCGTGCAGGGGTGATTCCCGGCCGTCTGCAACCCATAAACCGTGACCCATTCGGCGGATCAAGGCAAGCTCACCTGCGCACAGCGTGGCCGAACCGACACCTAGACTGGACTTCCGTGGCGATCCGTTCCGCTCCTGCGCAAGGCGCTGGTCGCGCCCTGCGCGGCCTCGGCTTGACCGCCACCTCATCGTCACTATCGGTAGCCGCGCATGCGGCAGCCGGTGGTTCCACACCTGACCTCGGAACCACCATCGTGATCACCACCTTGTTGTCCGCCGCGGGTGTCGCGCTCGCCGATCGCAAGCGCGGGTTGAGCAGCATTGTAGGGGCAGTCGGCGCCGGACAGGTGGCCCTTCATTTATTTCTGCAGCTAGCAGGCTCACACCACGGCTCCATCGGGCAACCGGGGCTGCCCTTGGATCCCACGGCGATGACCCTGGGTCATGTGCTGACCGGGCTCCTGGTAGCGGTCCTGCTGCACCGCGCCGAGGATGCACTCTTTGTAATCGTTTCAACCGTACGACTGACTCTTACTAGTAGGACGCCCGAACCGCTACCGCCTGTGACGACACGCCCGGCGGTCTGCATCCCGGCCGAGTCGGTGCTCCTGATCGAACAGCTGATCCAGCGGCGGATCCACGGACTGCGGGGCCCTCCGGCGCAGTCGCCCCGGCCGCTCGGGTGACACCGAATTGGCGGCCGGATCGTTGCTCCCCCGTATCCGCGGTGCCCGATTCGCGCTTTTCGTTGTCCGCGTGTCGAATCGCACCGATCACGCCTTTCAGGAGTCACAGATCTCCATGTCGACATCTCGATCCGCCCTCCGATCCACCGCGGTCACCGCGGTGCTCGGATTCACCGCCCTCGCCGGCGCGGGCAGCGCCGCCGCGCACGTCAGCGCCGAACCGGAGCAGGCCGAGCAGGGCGGCCACGCCAAGATCGCGTTCCGGGTGCCCAACGAGCGCCCCGACGCGGGAACCGTCCGCGTGCACGTCTCGCTCCCGCTGGAGCACCCGCTGAGCTCGGTGCGCACCAAACCGCTGCCCGGCTGGACCGCGCAGGTGGAGAAGGTGCGGCTGGAGCGCCCGGTGGAGGTCGCGGGCGCCCAGGTCACCGAAGCCGTCGCCGGCATCACCTGGACCGCGCGCCCCGGCACCCGCATCGCCCCGGACCAGTTCGAGGAGTTCGAGGCGACCCTCGGCACCTTCCCGACCGGCACCGACGAACTGCTGCTACCCACCGAGCAGACCTACGACAGCGGTGAGGTCGTGCGCTGGGACCAGCCACCGGCGCCCGACGGCTCCGAACCGGAGCACCCGGCCCCGGCGCTGGCCCTGGTCGCGAGCGAAGGCGGCGGCCACGGCCACGGCACCTCCGCCGGCGGGGACGGCGAGCACGGCGGCGCGGAGCACGGCGAACCCGCCGCCGGCGGCGGAGACGACACGGCTCGCGTGCTCGGCGGCGCCGGACTGGCCGTCGGGGCGCTCGGACTCGGACTCGGAGCGGGCGCGCTGGTGCTCGCCCGCCGCGGCACCAGGGGGAACGCATGAGGCGACTGCTCACGATCACCGCGTTGACGCTCACGGCGCTGTTCGGCGCGGCCGGACCGGCGCTGGCGCACAACACCCTGGTCGGCAGCGACCCGGCGGAGGGCGCCCGGCTGGCGACCGGGCCGAACGAGGTCCGGCTCACCTTCGACCAGCCGGTGCGCGCGGGCGAGGGCTACAACACGCTCAACGTCGTCGGCCCGGACGGCACCTACTGGACCGAAGGCGAGGTGCGGGTCGAGGGCACCTCGGTGGTCGCGCCGGTGCTGCCGCTCGGGCCCGCCGGGACCTACACCGTCGGCTACCGGGTGCTGTCCAACGACGGCCACCCCGTGCCCGGCAAGGTCACCTTCACGCTGACCGAACCGGGCGGCGGCACTCCGGCGCCGCCGCCTGCCGCGGACCAGGCCGAGTCCGACTCCGCGGGCGGCATGCCGATCTGGCCGTGGATCGCGGGCGCGGTCGTGCTGGTCGGGCTGGGGCTCGTGCTGGCCCTGCGGTTGGGCAGGCCGAAGAGCTGACCGCTCGGCGGAGGCGGGTCGCTGCCGCGGCGGCCCGCCCCGTCGTCGGCACGAGCGCGGCGTGGCACGTTCGGCGGTACACCGGGAACCGGCGCGAACTAGAGTCGATCGGTGTCGCCGAACGGCGCCCGACCGGTCTTCAGCCGGAACGAACTCAGCGGTCGTTTTTCCGCAGTGCGAAAACGGGGGCCTGTCGCCGAACGGTCATTCGCGCTCGGTGAGCTGCTGGACGGTGGGCGCCGACAGCGCCTCCAACCGACCCAGCGCGCCCTTGCCGCGCCGCTCCAACTCGCGCCGGCCGATCCAGCCGTAGGAGTAGTGCCGGTAGGCCTGGCTCAGCAGCACCAGTTCGGCGAGGTGGTCGACCGCGCGCCGCTGGGCCTCCCCCGTCAACTGGGGGACGAGGCGGACTTCGGTGTTCACCACCTCGTCGAGCACCCGAGCCGAGTGCACGGCCTTCCGCCCGCGCCACGTGAGCTTGCGCCGCATTCGCGCGGCGTTCCTGGTAATCACGTCCATCCGGGCCCCCCGTGCCGCAGACACTCACACTTACGCATTACTGGTGACCTAGCTCGTCACCAAGAATCACCGATGTGGCCCCTACACGTCGATGAACTTCGCCCGATCGTACGCATAAACCCACTCACTTGTACGGCTCCCATCGTGCCGCCGTGTCGCCCTCGCGCATCGAGCGCAACCGGCTCCGCAGCTGATCGCGCACTCCGGGATTGCTGCGCAGGATCGGCAGCACGCTGACCGTGATCTTCAGTTCGCGCAGGTCGCGCAGCACCTGGAAGCCGGACCACGCCGTCACGTCGAAGCCGTAGACCTCCGAGAGCCGGTGGTACCGCTCGGCGGGGGCACCCAGCCGGAGCATCCCCACCGCCATCGGCGTCAGGTCCCACTCCGGTTGCCCCACGCACAGCGAGTCCAGATCGCACAGCAGCGGACCGTCCGGACCCGAGATCAGGTTCCCCAGGTGCGCGTCCCCGTGCACCACCGACGGCGGCAACGGGAAGTCCAGCGCTTCCAGCCGGCCCTCGACGTCGTCGCAGCGCTGCTCCAGGAACGCCCGGTCCGCCGCGTCCAGGTCCTCCGCGTCGGCCAGCCGCCTGCGCACGTCGGGCATCGGCCGCCACTCGGGCAGCGTCGAGGGCAGCGGCAGGTCGTGCACCTGCCGCAGCAACCGGCCCAGATCGGCCCCGTCCGGAGCGGGGCCCGCCTCCGGGACCGCCTGCCACAACGTCGCCAGGTGCCCGCCGGTGCGCACCGGCTGCGGCACCCCCGGCAGCAGCCGCACCGCGGGGACCTCGTGCTCCGCCAGCAGCCGCCCGGCCTCCACCACGTTCACCGCGCGGTACGAGAACGAGGGCGCGAGCACGATCCGGACGATCACCGGGTGCTCCCGCAGCAGGAACACGCCGTTGTTGACGAACCGCACCAGCCGAGCGCCGCGGGAGTCCAAGCCCGCGGCCGCACAGATCTCGGCCAGTGCCAAAGCCAGTTTCGGCCGCGTGTAGCGGCCCTCCGCGGAGCGCGTCCGCGAAGTCATCGAGGTCCTGCCCGGTCGTGCCGGTGCAGCGCACCGGGGAAACCCGGCCGCCGGGACCGCGATCCGCGCTGTCCGCCTCGCACTCGACTCACGCCTCGCGGAAGCGGCGGATCTCTTCGGACAGGTCGCGGGCATCGGAGTTCATCCGGTGCCGCCCGGCCTCCAGCTCCAGCGGCTTGAGGCGGTCGGAGACGCGCGCCGACTTGACCTTCTCGCCGATCTGCAGCGCCGACCGCCCGACCTTGATGCCCTCCTGCAGGTCACCGGCCCGGATGTGGTTGGTGGCCTGCAAGCTGAGCCCGAAGACGTGGGTGCGCTGCATGTCCGCGCCGTACGCCTCGTTGCACTTGATCGTCTCGGCGACCGCGAGCGGCGCGTAGCGATCCGGGTCGAACACGGCCAGCGCGTCGTGCGCCGAGCCGATCATCCCGTGCAGGTCGTTCTCGTTGAAGAACCGCACCCAGTCCGGCGCCTCGGCCACGTTCGCCCTGGCGAACTCGTCCTTGGTGCGCCCGACCATCTTCTGCACCTGTTCGGGCTTGTTGAGCATCCCGTAGGCCCAGGCCTCGTTCGCGCACAGCACGGCCACCGTTAACGAGGAACCGGACTCCTGCGCGGCGATCTGCCCCAGCTGGAACAGCTTCAGCGCCTCGTTCGGCTCCTGGTAGTGCAGGTAGACGCGGCCCATCCGGTACAGCACGCTGGCCACGAGGCTGTCGTCGTCGGCCTGCTTGGCGAACTCCAGCGCCTTGCCGAAGTGGCCGCGCGCAGGGTCGAGCAGACCGGTGTCGAAGGAGGTCCAGCCGGCCAGGCTGTGCATGTCCGCCAACGACACGTAGAGCTTTCGCTTGACCTGATCGGACGCGTTCGCGTCGAGCAGTTGCTGCGCCCAGGAAAGCTGGGCGACCACGGCGTCGCGGCAGGTGCCGCCGCCGTAGCGATAGTCCAGGTCACGCAGCGCCTTGGTGGCCGCCTGGATCTGCTGCACGTCGGTCATGCCGATGCGCATCGGAGCAGGCGTCTGCACGTTGCTCGGCACCCAAGTGCTCTCCTCCGCCCCGAAGACCGCGGCACCCATGGTCACCGCCGCCGCGTGGGACAGGAACTTCCGACGCTTCACCGACTCGTCCTCCTCAGCCTGGGGGCCGCTGTTCGTCTTCGCGACCCTCATTGCCGTCGCCCCGTCGTAGGCGAGGCCCATGTACCCCCTCGGTATCCCGAGGCCGTCGGCGATTCGGGCCAGCACGTCATAAGCCATGACCTGGCGGCCCTTCAGGATCTCCGAGACCTCGGACTGCGACTGGCCCGTCGATGCCGCGATCTGGCGCTGCGAAACCCCGATCCGGCGCAGTTGCCGGTAGATCTCGCTGACGTTCCGCGCCGCCAACGCGTCCCGCATCTCACGGCCGTCCCAGACGTCTCGTGTAACGGGCGAGCCGTTCGAACCGATGGTGTTCATTTAGACCCCCTCACACTCTGCACGGGCGTCGGTCGCAGAGTAAGGGCACTTCGACAAGCCGGTGAAGTGCGTATCGGCAGAGGTGATCGGCAGGGGTGAAGTCCGCCGACCGTTCGTCGTCGCCGTTGAGCCGGTCATCGCCTACCGGCTACCGCCCGCGATCGACGCGTTCCAATCTAGTCATCGGTAGCAACCGAGTACGGAGAGGAACCCGATCGGCATGGGCGGCATCGAGGAGTCCGGATCCCGGACCGGCGTGGAGGTCACCGCGCAAGCGGCGGTGCCCGGCCAGGCCGGGCCGAAGCCGGAATCCGCCGACCGACGCCGGTGGTGGCGGGTGCTGTGTCGCGACGTCGTGCACGTCCGCCGCTACCTCACCGTGCTGGTCAACCGGGACAGGGTGGTTCTCGTCGGACCGCCCGGCCGCACCGTGGTGCTGTCGACCGATGGAGTCGGCGAGTTGAGCAACGCATTACGGCGGGCCGCTGATCAGGCGAGAGAGTGACGGTGAGGTTGCGGTGGACGAGATATTGGGTCAGGTGCTGCGCAACGCGGTGTGGGAGCGGCTCGACGTGCTGAGCGAGCTGGCGAACCGCGCGGACGCCCCGTCCCTGCTGTCCGTGGCGCGTTCCGAACTCCCCCGGCTCACCGAGGGATGGCGAACGCTGCTGGCCGCGCACGACACCGACGACAAGGGCAACTGCATCGAGTGCTCGTCCCGTTGGCGACCGCGGAGCGCACCGTGCTCCGTGTGGCGCTCGGCTTACGAGCACCTGGTCGCGGGCGCCCTCGCCCCCCGTCCCGCACGGCACCAGCGCCCGGCGCACGAGCTGCGCCCGGCCGCGCCGGTGCCGTAGACCGGCGGTCTCGTTCTCGTCCGGGTCAGCATCACTCCCTCCCCGAACCGGACGGGTCGAGAACCGCCCCGGTGGCCGGCGAACCGTCGCCGTGCACCCCCGACCACGGCAGTGGTCGCCGGCCACCACGAACTTCCAATTCCACAGTGGACGTGCGGCGGGTCCCGGCGAGCTCCGGAGACCGCCGCCGCGCGCAGTCTTCCGCGGGCCGGTGCTGTAGAACTCCCCTCCCCCGACCGGTATCGGTCCGCGGATTCCAACGACCTCGGTCCCCTTCTCCCCGAAGGGGGGCCGGGGTGGACGAGGGGTCCCGGTGCTCGTTTCCCCGGATGAGCACCGGGACCTTTCTTGTCACCAGGCCCGGCGGCCGATCACTTCCGCCGCAGCCGCGCGGTGGCGGCGAACTCCGGGTCCAGCCGCATGCCGCCGCCCGCACCGAGCCGGGTGTGCTCGGCGGGCACCACGAACCACGGTTGCCGCGGTCCGATCAGCGGCGAGTACACCGGCACGAATCCCCTGTCCTGCAACGAGACCGCGAAGTCGGCGCCGAGCTGCCCGCGGCGGTCCAGCGCGCCGGTGCCCTGCCACGGCAGCAGCCCGGACCCGCCGAGGTAGGTGAACCCGCAGCGCCCCGGCCGGGCCGCGCTCACCGTGAGCCGCACCCGGTTCGGGAACAGCAGCTCCTCGTAGCCGAGCTCTTCGTCCACCCGCATCGTCGCCAGGTAGCGCACCACGGTGTGCCAGGCGCGGCGCAGCACCTCCACCCTCGACCGCCGCAGCATCGGCGGCACCGCCGTGCCGTCGAGGTCGTAGACGTCGGCGTACACCGCCCGCGCCCACGCGACCCGCTCGATCCCGGCGGGCACCGACAGCGGAACCGAATACACCACCGACATCAGCATTTCGCGGAACATCTCGACCGACGGCGCCACCGCCGGATCGGCCCCCGCCGCCCGCTGATCCACTCGGGCTAGGGTGCGCAGCGGTCGCTCGGCGATGTCCAGCCCGCGCAACGCGTCGGTGAGCAGCCGCCGGTGCCGCGCCGCGCGCTCCGCCCGCTCGGCGGGCAGGTCCACGTCCAGCCGCCGGGCCGCGACCGCGTCCACCTCTTCGATGACCGCGGTCTCGCCGAGCCCGGCCAGATCGGCGTACTCGCGCAGGATCGAGCTGTAGGTCCCGGTGATCGACAGCGGCCGGGGCCGGAAGTGCCTGCCATCGGTGAGGATGCGGAACCGCAGGCCCGGTGGGTGCACGGCGGTCGCAGCGCGCTGCATCTCGCGCAGTCGCACCACACCGCCGAACTCGGCGAGGTCCGGCAGCGGTCCGGACGCCTTCAACCCGTTCAAGCACTGCTTGATGGGGAAGCCGAGCAGCACCACGTCGATCGGCCGGTCCTCGCGCAGGAACGGCTCGACGTCGCGGCGCAGGTGCTCGACCTGGTAGTTCGACCGGGCCCCCTTGAGGAACTGCTTGCGGCTGAGCACGTGGTGCAGGGCGTGCACGACGCGGTCGAGCCGCTCGGACTCGGGCACCGGCCCGGTGAGCCCGAACCGGTCGCGGGCGGCGCGGGCCAACCGGTCCGCGGCCCGGTCCGCGTCGGCGAGCACGGTGTGCGCGAGCTCCAGCGCCTCGTCGCGGTTCAGCCGCACCGCCCAGCGCCGCGCCGATCGGTTCGCGCGCAACGCGCCGATCTGCAGTTCCTCCAACGAATGCGCGTGCGAGAGCAGCCCCGGGCCCGACCCGCCGCTGCGCGGCCGCGGCTCGGTCTCGAAGGTGGCGATCGCCGGAGCGCGGTCCGGCACCGGCTGCCCCGGGCGTCGTTCGACGACGAGGCCCGGCACCTCGACCGCGATCGCCAGCGCGGCCGGGTACTCCTTGGTGAGCGCGATCCGGTTGGCGTGCATGTCGTCGAACACGGCGATCACGTCGAGCTCGCCGAATTCCCGCAGCCGCGCCACCTTCAGCTCCGGGATGGGCCGGGTCCGGTCGTCGGGCATGCACAGCAGCGGCGCGTCGGGGACTCCGGCCGCTTCGAGCACGGCCGCGGTGTGGTCGCGGACCCGTTCCCTCCTGCCGGTGCAGAACACGACCTGCCCGCCCGCGTCCCGCACGTCCCACACGAACCGGGCGAGCCCGGCGTTGACCTCGTCGGTGCGCAACCGGTTCCAGGGCCGGGCGAAGGCCCGGAAGAACTCGGCGTGCACCGCCCGCCAGTCCACCTCCGGGTACTTCTCGTGCAGGCCGGTGAGTTCGAGGAACGTGTGCCAGGTCGAGTCGGCGTAGGTCGGCAGCACCGGCAGCGAATCCGGGTCGGCGAGCTCCGGAATGCCGTTCGGCGCCCCGGCCCGGGGCCCGGATACCGCGCGGGTCGCTTCGACGGTGCGGCGCAGCGGGATGATCCCGCACAGGTCGAGGTCGATGACCACGGCCGGTTGCGGCAGCTCGCGGTTCCAACGGCGGCGCCGGGTCCGGTCCTGCACGGTGTCGAGCACGTGGCGCAGGATCGTGTGCTGGTCGGCGTCGACGTGGTGGACGTGGGGCCGCAGCTCGGTGCGGGCGAGCAGCCGGGCGGTGGGCCGGTCGAGGTGGCGCAGCTCCTCGGCGAGCACCCGGTCGATCGCGGCGCGCACCGAGTCGCCGCGGGGCGGCGAGTATCCGATCCGGCGGAAACCGTCGGCGAGGTCCGCGAACACCGCGAGCAGGGTGCGGGCGGCCTCGCGGGCGGTGTGCTCGTCGGGGGCGGGTGCGGCGGTGGCGGTGATGACGCGGCCGGTCGCCTCCAGCTCGGTGGACAGCTCGAAGGCGAGCGCGTCCGGTGCCGCGAACAGCGCGGTGCGCCGCACTTCCAACGCGTGCCGGAACGCCCGCAGCGGTGGTCGCACGAAGTGCTCCACGAAGAACCGGAGTTCGTGCTCCCGGTGCGCGAAGCGGTTGTCGATGACCAGCCGCAGCAGACCGGGCGCGCCGTCCGGTCCCGGAGCCAGCAGGGCGTCCGGGCGCACCGCGACGGTGCCACCGGGATGTTCCGGGTGCGGCGGGGCCGGCAGCGCGCCGGTACCGCGCGCGACCGCTCCGCCCGGAGCTCGCCGCGCGGACTCGGGCACCAGCGTGGCGCAGTGCATCCGCAGCAGCGGATCGTCGAGCACCGTCCGCGTCAGCGGGTCCTCGCCCGCCGCGGCGCCGGACCCGGCCGGGTCGGCGGCGCCGAGGGTGCCGGTGAGCCGCGCCAGCCAGCCGGGGTCGTAGCGTCGTCGCCTGCGCCGCAGCCGGACCAGCAGGCGGTAGAGCTCGGCCCAGGTCGGTTCGGCGCCGAGCGGCACTCCGCTGCCCGCGCCTTCGCCGACCAGCCGGAACGCGCCCGAGCGCCACCGCACCCGCAGGTCGTAGCCGCCGTCGCGCAGCAAGCGGTCCGCCTCCGGAACCGACAGCGGGGCCCACAGGTCCTGCGCGGGCCGGTCCGTCCACATCGGATCGGGTGGTACCTGGTCGAAGGTGGTCGAGGCCGGTCGGGTGACCGGCGTGCGCGCGGTCACCGGGCGGTCGGGCGAGGTGCCGGAACCTGGCCCGCGCGGCTGCCGGGCGGAGCGGGGTGGACGTGCGCGGCCGGTCTGGCGGTGGCGGGACGGGCGGCGGCGGGGCTCGGCACGAGCCGAATCCGTCCGGCGGCCCGTCCCGGCGCGAAGTCGCGGGGAGTTCGGATGCGGGGAGAACGAGGCGCGACGCCGCAGTAGCTCACGATCACCTTTCCGTCACAGCTCGAATCGATTCGCCTCACGCTAGATAGTGACTATGTGCGTCGGCAACGTGACCGAATGCATACGACATGCAGTAACTCCGCCCCGATCGCAGTGACTTGGAACACTATGAGGGTGATCGGGGTGCGCAAGCCACCCCTTCCACCGAGTGGGACCGCCCCGCGCAGCGGCACCCCTTCGGTGGACACCGGGCCCGGCGAGTCCACTGCCTGCACCGACGCCGCGAGCGGCACACTGGAGCGGATCGACCGAGTGCGCCGTACCGTCGTCGGGCACCACCCCGATCCCCCACGACGCCCGGCACTCGGGCCGGAAGCCCGGTTCCCGCTCGGCTCCTCCGCCGTCCGCGAACCGGTGAACGACGAACATGATCTCGATGATTGAGATGATCTCGGACGCAACCGCCTGGGATGATCTCGCGGCGAGGCCGTCTCGGAAGCTCGGGACCGTCCGCGGCGGAGCACCGCCCCGGACGCTCCGCCGGCACGGCCCGCACGAGTGATCAAGGAGTCGCCTTGCCCGCCGAAGTCGCCCCCCTCCGCCGCAAGCCGGTCCAGCAGCGCAGCACCCAGCGCGTGGAGAAGATGCTGGAATCCTGCGCCCAGCTCATCGACGAACTCGGCTACGAAGGGGTCACCACCACCCTGATCGCCGAACGCGCCGGTGTCGCCGTCGGATCGCTGTACCAGTTCTTCCCCGACAAGCGAGCCGTCGTGCAGGAACTCACCCGGCGCAACCTGAACCGCTTCGTCGACGTCATCGGCGAACGCTTCGCCACCAGCGACCTCGCGAACTGGTGGGACGCCGTGGACACGGTGATCGACGTCTACATCACCATGCACCGCGACGTGCCCGCGTTCAGCAGGCTGCACTTCGGCGACGTGGTGGACCTGCGGCTGCTCGACGAGAGCAAGGACAACAACGCCGTGATCGCCGAGAAGCTCATCGCGCTGCTCAGCGAGCGGTTCACGCTGGACGAGCAGCACCTGCTGCTGCCGCTGTCGGTGGCCGTGGAAGCCGCCGACGCGGTGCTGAACCTGGCGTTCCGGCGCGATCCCTCGGGCGACTCCGAACTCGTCGCCGAGACCAAGGAGCTCGTGCGCGGCTACCTGGCGAACCGGATGCCGGATCAACCGAACGACTTGGCTTCGCCCCGGTAGGTCGGCACCGTGGCGACCACCTGATCGCCCTCGACCAGGTGGTAGTGGTCGAACCGCTCGGCGAGCTCGCCCGCCTTGGCGTGGCGCAGCCACACCCGGTCGCCGAGCCGCAGGTCGCGCGCGGCAGCGCCGGACACCGGGGTCTGCACCTCGCCGGCGCCTTCGGCCGCGGTCAACCGCAGCCCGCGCGGCAGGTGCACGCCCGGCGCTCGGCTGGGCCCGGTGGGACCGGAGGCGATGTAGCCGCCGCTGAACAGCGTCGCGAACGAACCGCCGGGACGGCGCACCACCGGCAGCGCGTAGAGCACGGCGGGCCGCGGCCGGAACGCCCGGTACGCGTCGAACAAGGTGGGGCCGATGAGTCCGGAGCCCGCGGCGATCTCGGTGACGCTGCCGTCGGCGCCGGTGCTCTCGATGCTGCCGGTGCCGCCGCCGTTGACGAACTCCAGCGGCGCCACCGCGCGCACCGCGGCCACCGCCTCCGCGCGGCGCTCGGCCAGCTCGGCCGCCGACCGGCGCTGCATCCAGCGCAGCACCGCGGCCAGCAGCGGCTTGCCGGGCGGGGCGTCGCCGAGGCCCGCGATCTGCCCTTCGTAGGCCATGATCCCGACCAGCCGGAACCCGTCGCGGCCCACGATCCGCTCGGCGAACCGGCGGGCCTGGGCCGGGGTGTGCACGGGTGAGCGGCGCGGGCCGACGTGCGCGAGCCCGCCCGGCACCGGATGCCAGGCCGCGTCCAGCTCCAGGCAGACCCGCAGCGGTTCGCGGTCCGGGCCGACGACGGCGTCGATGTGGTCCAGGTGCGCCGCGGAGTCGACCAGGATCGTGATGGCGGCGGCAGCGGCCGGGTCGGCGGCGAGTTCGCGCAGGCCGCGCCGGTCGATCGTCGGGTAGGCGACGAGGATGTCGTCGGACGCGCCTTCGCGGTGCAGCCAGAGCGCCTCCGGCAGGCTGTAGGCCATCAGCCCGGCGAAGCCCGGCGTGTCCAAAGTGCGGCGGAGCAGTTCCCGGCAGCGCACGGACTTGGAGGCCACCCGGATCGGGGTGCCCGCGGCGCGGCGGCTCAGGTCGGCGGCGTTGTGGCGGAACGCTTCGAGGTCGACCACGGCGAACGGCGGGTCGAGATCGCGGGTCGCCCGGTCCAGGCGGTCGCGTTCGGCGCTGTCGGACGCCGCGGGCTCGGGCAACGGGTCTCCTGCGGAGGGCGCGGGTGTGGGGGGCACTCACCCACGGTAGGCGGAGCGGGGTTGTTATGTGAATCTCATTCACATACTTTCTTGCGGCACCGCCCCGAACCGGACCGCCCGGCCACCGCCGGACGACGCACCCGGCCCGGCCACGCGCCTCAGGAGGTCTGTGATCATGCCGCGACCAGGCTGGACGAACTGGGCGGGAACCGTCGCCCGCACCCCCGCGGGCACCGCGCGCCCTCGCGACCCGGCCGAGGCCGCCATCCAGCTGCGCGCCGCCGCCCGCGGTGGCCGCACCGTGCGACCGCTCGGCAGCGGGCACTCGTTCACCGGCGTCGGCGCCCCCGCCGACGGCGCGCTGGCCCTGGACCTGGCGCACTGGTCCGGCATCGAACGCGTCGACCCGCCCTGCGTCACGGTCCGCGCGGGCACCCCGCTGCACCGGCTCAACCGGGAGCTCGGCGAACTCGGGCTCGCGCTGCCCAACCTCGGCGACATCGACCGGCAGACCGTGGCAGGCGCGATCTCCACCGGCACCCACGGCACCGGCGCCGAGCTCGGCGGGCTCGCCACCCAGGTCACCGAGCTGGAGCTGCTGCTCGCGGACGGCACCACGCGGCGCTGCTCGGAAACCCACGACAAGCAGCTGTTCGACGCGGCCCGCGTGAGCCTCGGCGCGCTCGGCGTGCTGACCCGCGTGACCCTGCGCTGCGTGCCCGCGTTCCACCTCGTCGCCGACGAACGGCCGGAACCGCTCGACGACGTGCTGGCGCGGTTCGACGAGCTCGCCGACGGCAACGACCACTTCGAGTTCTACTGGTTCCCGCACAGCACCCGGACCCTGGTCAAGCGCAACAACCGGCTGCCCGCCGGGCAGGAACCGAGCCCGCTGAGCCCGCTGCGGGAGTTCTTCGAGTACGAGCTGATGGAGAACCGGGCGTTCGGCGCGCTGTGCCGCCTCGGCCGCGCCCGGCCCGAACTGGTCCGCCCGCTCAACCGGTTCTGTGCGGCGACCTGGTCCGCCCGGCACTACAGCGACCTGGGCCACCGGGTGTTCGTCACCCGGCGACGGGTGCGGTTCGCGGAGTCCGAGTACGCGGTGCCGCGCGCCGAGCTGCCCGCCGTGCTCGCGGAACTGCGGGCGGCGGCCGAGCGGCTGGCCGACCCGGTGATGTTCCCGGTGGAGGTCCGGGTCGCCGCCGCCGACGACATCTGGCTGTCCACGGCGCACCGGCGCGCGTCCGCGTACATCGCGGTGCACCAGTTCACCGGGATGCCGCACCGCGCCTGGTTCGACGCCTTCTCGTCCATAGTGGACTCCGTCGGCGGCAGGCCGCACTGGGGCAAGATGCACCGGCTCACCGCCGACGAACTGCGCGAGCGCTACCCGCGATTCGACGACTTCCGCGCCATGCGGGCGGAACTCGACCCCGGCGGCCTGTTCGCCAACCCGTACCTGGACCGGGTCCTCGGGCCCGTGTGAGCGTCAGGCGACCGCCGCGCCGACCGCCTCGACGACCGGCGTCGGCCCGTTGATCAAGGTGAGGGTGCGGCCCGCGGACTTCGGCTCGTCGAGCAGCGCCACCAGCACCGCGGCGACGTCGGCGCGGGTGATCTCGTCCCGGCGGGTCTGCTCGGCCAGTTCGACCCGGCCCGTCGGCCGGTCATCGGTGAGGACGCCGGGGCGCAGGATCGTCCACTCCAGGTCCCGGCCGCGCAGGTCCACTTCGGCGGCCCGCTTGGCGTCGAGGTACGCGCCGAACACCTCGCCCACGTCCGGCGGGTTCGGCGCGTCCAGGCCGATCGCGCTCACCTGCAGGAAGCGCCGCACCCCTGCCCGCTGCGCGGCGTCGGCGAGCAGCACCGAACCCGCGCGGTCCACGGTGTCCTTGCGCGCCACGCCGCTGCCGGGACCCGCGCCCGCGGCGAACACCACGGCGTCGGCACCGGACAAGTGCTCGGCCACCCCGGCGGGGTCGGCGGATTCCAGGTCCAGCACCACCGGTTCCGCGCCGTCCGCGCGCAGGTCGTCGGCGTGCTCCGGATCGCGGATCAACCCGACCGCGGTGTCCCCGCGCTCGGCGAGCAACCGCCCGAGATGGCGCGCGATCTTCCCATGTCCTCCGGCTACCACGACTCGCATGAACCCACCCTAGGCCCGGTGGCCGCCTGAACGCTCCCACCAGGCGGCCACCGAGCCGGCTCCCGCCGCGGCCGACCGCGTCGGCGCCGCGACCGCGCTGCCGGGATCGGCTTCGCGGCGGGCTCGCCGGGGTCGGTTGCGCGACGGGCTAGCCGGGTCAGCTCCGCGACGGGGCGGGCGCTTCCGCCGCGAGCAACTGCTGGTAGACGACCTCGTTCACCCAGCGGGACACCGCGGTGTGCTCGATCGGCGGCGCGTCCGCGAAGGAACGGCCTTCGAGCTCCACCTGCACGTCGTCCGCCTCCGCGCTGAGCACCGCGACGCCGAACTGCCGCGCCCGGATCAGGCAGGTGGACATGAAGTCCTTCGCGAGCGTGACGCTCTTCGGCACGATGATCGCGGTGCTGGTGAACCGGGCGAACGGCACCGCCGCGGTCAGCGCGGTCCGCCAGTGCCGGGCGGGAGCGAGTATGCCGACGAGGTGCGCGCTCGGCGGCGGCACCCGCCCGTCCATCTCGGGCCACACCCACGTGGAGATCTCAGCGCGGTCCAGCACCGGCTCGCTGCCGAAGCACAGCCGCTCGGCGTGCGCGTCCGGGACGAGCTCCGCCACCGGCACCACGTGCCTGCCGAGCATCTTGACCGGCGGCAGCACGGTTCCCGACCAGCCGAGGGCGTCCGCCGACAGCGCGGTGAGCCTGCCGATGGAGGCCGGTAAATCGAGCGGAGATCGTGCGTGGGTAGAGCTGATCCGGACCTCGTTGTCGACCGTGGCACGTCCCGGCATTCCGGTCACGGCTCCCCGCCTCCCTCGATGCACTGGCTGCAACAAAAAGCGCTCAACGCCCGGCATTCGTTCTTCCCAGGCAGTCCGACTAAAACAGGTCGGGAGCGATTCCTCTGCGCTGACGCGGTGGTCCTGCGACCGGCGGCGGCGAGCGGTCGGTGACCGGTCGGTGAGCGGTTGGACGACTTCAGCCCGGCGGTGCGGCCAATCAGGTGACGCTCAGAAGGGGATGGTTCCGGGGTTCGCGAGCGCGGCTCATCCCGCGTCGGATCGCGCGAGATCGTGCTCGGCCAACCGCCTGCGGATCGCCTCCGCCGCCGGCAGCAACGGCTTGACCAGCTTGGAATGCTCCGCCCGGACGCTGCGGGCGACCAGGCCGAGCGCCGCGACGACCGTTCCGGTGCCGTCCCGCACCGGAACCGCCACGGAACAATTACCGAGCGTCATCTCTTCGGACGTTCGCGCGAACCCCCGGCTGCGCACCGCCTGCAATTCGCGGGCCAGCCTGCCGGGTTCGGTGATCGTGTAGGGCGTGTGCCGGGACAGCCCGCGCTCGCAGTACTCCTGCACGACCTGCGCCGGGGCGTGCGCGAGCAGCACCCGGCCCACTCCGGTCGGATGCAGCGGCAACCGGCCACCCGTTCGGGAAACGATCGGTACCGAACGAGGGACGGTCAGCTTCTCCACGTACACGGCATCCCAGTGATCCCGCACCGCAAGATGCACGTTCTCCCGCGTGTTCTCGCACAGCTCCTGCATGAACGGCAGCGCCGCCTCCCGCAGCGCCGTGTGCACCGGGGCGAGCAGCCCGATCTCCCACAACCGCAGGCCGATCGCGTAGCGCCCGTCGTCGTCGCGGTGCAGCGCTCCCCACGCCTCCAGCTCGCCCACGAGGCGGTGCGCGGTCGCCAGCGGAATCGCGGCGCGGCGCGCGATCGCGGTCAGCGTGAGCCTCGTGTGGTCGACGTCGAACGCGGTGAGCACGCTCAACGCCCGCCCCGTCACCGATCGCCCGGAATCCCGGCTGTTGCCCGCCATCACGACCTCCCGGCCGGCTGCCCCTGCGGCCTACCCGGGACCGCACCGTCCGGGCCCAGCCCAGCACAGTCCCGCTCCCCCGCCAAGGGCCGAGCGCCGGAGCGGCCCCGCGGGCACCGGTCTCCGATCCGCGTCGGGCGGCGCCCGCCGTTCCCCGGCCGCTACCGGGACCACGTCGAACGGTCGGCGAGCAGCAGGGCGTTCACCTCCGCCGCGCGTTCCACGTTGGCGAGGTGCGCTGCGTGGTCGACGACCTCCAGCCGGGCGTTGCCGCCGATGCCGTCAGCGATGGCGGCGCCGTGCTCCGGCGGGGTGGCCGGGTCCTCCGCCCCGGAGATCACCAGCGTCGGCGCGCTGATCGACGACAGCGCCCCGCGCAGGTCCGCGTGCGCGAGGACCTCGCAGCACCAGGCGTAGGCCTCGTCGTCGGTGCCCGCGATCATCGCCGCGTAGCTCGCGACCTCCTCCGCGTGGCGCTCCCGGAAGTACGGGGTGAACCAGCGCTCGACGGTCGGCGCCACCAGTTCGTTCGTGCCGTTCTCCCGGGCCGCCCGCGCCCGGTCGAGCTCCGCGTCCCGCCGGTCCAGCCAGGCCGAGGTGCCGCACACGGTCAGCGCGTCGATCCGCTCCGGGGCGTGCGCGCCGAGCCACAACCCGATCACGCCGCCCAGCGAGGCTCCCGCGAACGAGACCGACGACACCTCCAGGTGGTCCAGCAGCGCCAGCACGTCGCCCGCCAGGTCCTGCACCGAGTACGGCCCCGGCAGCACCGGCGACCCGCCGTGGCCGCGCTGGTCGTAGCGCACGACCAGGTAGTGCTCGGTGAGCGCCGCCAGCTGCGGCCGCCACATCTCGGCCGTGCCGCCGAGCGCGTTCGACAGCACGAGCACCGGCGCGTCCCGGTCACCGTCCACCAGCCGGTTCAGGCCCAGTTCCTCCCAGGTGGTCACGAGGCCCCTCCTTCCGCCGCCGCGGGGCTCGGGGTTCCCCGCTCCGGGCGGATCCACGCCGCCGATCACTATCCGAGACGGGCCGGTTCACTCCACCGATACCTATTGATCCTTCAACGTCCCGATTAGCGTGGCCCGCACCGCGAGCGGCAGGGGAGGCACGATGCGGGAAACGGTGTATTGGCTGGTAGGACCAGGTGCGAAGGTCCGGCACGCGGTGGAGTTCGCCCCCGGCACCTTCCCCGGCGGGCAGCTGCTGCCGACCGTCTGCCACCGCTGGATCAAGGTGCCGTTCGCCGGCCGCGGCGCGGCCATCGACGCGATCACCGACCGCTGCCACGACTGCACCGACTCGGTCCGCCCCCACCAGCCCTGCGAAGTCACCTGGAACGCGTGACGCGGACGGCGACCTGTCAGCAACGCCACACCACTCCGGCTCGGTCACCGACCTGCGGTGCAGGAGGCCCCGGTGCGGGCTTTCGTCCCAGTCGACGCCGCCGATCGGCCCAGCTCGACGATCGGCCGTCTCCCGGGCCGCGGCGCGCCACGCCCGGCCGCGCGAACTTCGCTCTCCGCGAACCATGACGAGCCCCACCGCGAAGATCGGACATTCGCCGCGAACCGGCGTTCCACCGCCCGAGCGAGCGGCGATGCCCCGGACATGACGAAGGGCCCCACCGGATTCCGGTGGGGCCCTTCGGGAGTGGGCGAGGAGGGAGTTGAACCCTCACGTCCTTACGGACACACGGACCTGAACCGTGCGCGTCTGCCATTCCGCCACTCGCCCGTGGCTGATCAAAGCGTATCTTGCCCTGCTCCGACCGTCTGCACCGGGGGTCCGTTCCACCTGGCTGGTGTTCCGCGCCCCGTCGTGCTGGCTGGGAAAGATTAGCACCCGCCGACAGGCCTCCCGCGGCGGGGGTGGCACGAGTTGGGAACTGGTCGGTGTCCCGCCCCGTCGGCCCAGATACGATGGGCGTCGGAGTCGTACGCGTGGAGGGGATCGTCGTGGGCCTCGTGCAGCGCTTCGAGCGCAAGCTCGAAGGCATGGTCGGCAATGGCTTCGCGCGTGTGTTCGGCGGGAAGGTGGTTCCGCAAGAGGTCGCGCAGGACTTGCAGCGTGAGGCTGAAGTCCAGCTGCGCGAGCTCGCGGGGGGCCGGCTACTGGCGTGCAACCACTACGTTGTGCTCCTGAGCCCGTCCGATCACGAGCGGCTCACAGGTGATGAGGCCCGGGTGACCGACCTCCTCACCGACTGCGTTCAGGAGCACCTCACCGAGCAGGGGTGGGACACATATGGTGACGTCGTAGTCTCCCTGGAGCGCTCTGAGACGCTGCACACGGGACAGTTTCGTATCAAGTCGTCCGTCGACCCCGACATCAACCGACGGACGGCAACACCTCGTACCGCAGGAGACCGACCCATGAGCCAGCCACCGGGCCACTATCCCCAGGGAGATCCGTACGGCCAGCAGCAAGGGCAGTACGGCTACGACCAGGGCTACGGCCAAGGCCAGTACGGGCAGGACCCCAACTACGGCTACGGCCAGCAGCCCGGTTACGACCAGGGTTACGGCCAGCAGCAGCCGGGCTACGGCCAGCAGCCGCCGCAGCCGGGCTACGACCAGGGCTACGGCCAGCAGCCGGGTTACGGCCAGCAGCCCGGTTACGACCAGGGTTACGGCCAGCCGCCGCAGCCCGGTTACGACCAGGGCTACGGCCAGCCGCCGCAGCCGGGTTACGGCCAGCCGCAGCAGCCCGGTGGGGGCTACCCGCCGAGCACGCCCGGCGGCTTCCCGCAGCAGCCCGGCTACGACCAGGGCTACGGCCAGCCGCAGGGTTACGACCCCGGTTACGGCCAGCAGCCCGGTTACGACCAGGGCCAGGGCTATGGCCAGCAGCAGCCCGGTTTCGACCAGGGCTATGCTCAGCCGCCGCAGCCGGGATTCGATCAGGGCTTCGGTCAGCCCGGCGGGGCCTACCCGCCGAGCGCTCCGGGCGGATATCCGGACGCACGCCAGCAGACGGCGATGCTCCAGCTCGACGACGGGTCCAACCGGTCGTACACGCTGCAGCACGGTTCGAACGTGATCGGTCGCGGTCAGGAAGGCCAGTTCCGGCTTCCCGACACCGGTGTGTCCCGCAAGCACATCGAGATCACCTGGGACGGCATGTCGGCGATGCTGGCGGATCTCGGTTCGACGAACGGCACCACGGTCAACGGCACTCCGGTGCAGACTTGGCAGCTGGCGGATGGCGACGTGATCCGTGTCGGCCATTCGTCGTTGGTGTTCCGCAGCCAGGGCTGAGCCCCGGCTCACAAGACGGAGTAGGAGCGTTCACAACAAGTGCCAGAGCTGGTGATTCAGCTGACCAGAGCAGGGTTCCTCGCCCTGCTCTGGTTGTTCGTGCTGGCCGCGCTTCGCGTGGTTCGTTCCGATCTGTATTCCGCCTCCGGCATGCGGGTGTCGATGCCGGGGGCGGGTAAGACGTCGAGCAAGCAGGCCCGCGGCAAGAGCAAGGCGCCACGCCAGATGGTCGTGACGCACGGTCCCCTCGCGGGCACCCGCATTTCGCTCGAAGGTCGGCCGATCATGATCGGCCGAGCCGACGACTCCACGTTGGTGCTGGACGACGACTTCGCGTCGACCCGGCACGCACGGTTGTCGCTCCGCGGCACCGACTGGTACGTGGAGGATCTAGGCTCCACTAACGGCACATACCTCGATCGGGCGAAGGTCACGGGAGCCACCAAGGTCCCGCTCGGCGTTCCGATCAAAATCGGCAAGACGGTGATCGAGCTGCGCTCATGACCCTCGTCCTTCACTACGCTGCCCGCAGCGACCGCGGCCTGGTGCGCTCGAACAACCAGGACTCGGTCTACGCCGGCCCACGACTTCTCGCCCTCGCGGACGGCATGGGAGGCCATGCCGCCGGTGAGGTCGCCAGCAAGGTCGTCATCGCGGCGCTGGCGCCGCTCGACGACGACGAACCCGGTGACGACCTGCTCGGGCACCTGCGTCAAGCAGTGCTGTCCGGAAACGGTGCGATCTCCGAGCTCGTATCCCAGGACCCCGACCTCGACGGTATGGGGACGACGCTGACCGCGGTCTTGTTCGCGGGCAGCAAGCTGGGGCTGGTGCACATCGGTGACTCGCGCGCCTACATGGTCCGCGACGGCGAGCTTTCCCAGATAACCCACGACGACACCTTCGTCCAATCGCTGATCGACGAAGGTCGGATCACCGAGGAGGAGGCCGCCAACCATCCGCAGCGCTCACTGCTGCTGAAGGCGTTGACCGGCCATGAGGTCGAGCCCAGCCTCGCGGTGCGCGAGGCGCGGGCGGGCGACCGCTACCTGCTCTGCTCCGACGGCCTGACGGGCCCGGTCAGCGAGGAGACGATGGCCGACGCGCTGCGGATCCCCGATCCGCAGGCCTGCGCCGACCGCATGATCGAGATGGCGTTGCGCGGCGGTGGGCCGGACAACGTCACCGTGATCATCGCGGACGTCGTGGACGTCGAATTCGGCGAGGACGCTCCGATCGTCGGGGGCGCCGCGGGAAACGGAGAGGAGGACCCGCAGCCCGACTCTTCGGCGGCCCGCGCGAGCGCGGCCACCATGCCGAAGCCTCAACAGCAGCGGTACGACACAGCCCCCCCTCCTGACCGGGGCACGCACCGGCGAGGCTGGCTGCGTGCACTCTTCGTCCTAGCCGGTGTGCTCATCGTGCTCGTGGGAGCGGGCTTGGTGGGCCGCTGGTGGCTGCTCCAGCAGTACTACATCGGGGTCAACGACGCCGATGACGTCGTGATCTTCCAAGGCCTCCAGGGCAGCGTCGTCGGTGTGTCGCTGCGCTGGCAGGTCGAGGACTCCTGCCCGCAGGGATCCGCACCGGACTGCCAGCCGATCGGCATCAACGATCTGCAGGAGGCCCGGCGGACCGACGTGCGCAGCGGGATCACCGACGTCAACGGGCTGGACTCCGCGCGCGACGCGATGCGGCGGCTGCGGATGACCGCGCTGCTGCCGCAGTGCGAAGAGCCGGAGCCGACCCCGCCGGCGAACACTCCCCCGCACGACCAGAACCCGCCGGCGAACACGCCGCCGCCGGGGCAGACCTCGGTTCCGGGTGAACCGCCCGCACCGGGCGCTCCCCCGTCGCCGACCGACACTCCGCTCGCGTCGGCGGAGCAGACACCCGGTGTCACTTGCCGGACGGTGAGCTGATGTCGCTGCCGGGTACCTCCGAAGGCACCGGTTCGAGCGCCGTTTCGCAGGTGAACACGCGCCGCGGAACCGAACTGGTGCTGCTGGTGATCTCCGCCGTGATCGTGACCTTCGCGATCATGCTGGTGGAGATCAGCCAGGAGAACACGATCACGCGCCAGCTGTTCTACTACGGCGCCGCCTACCTGGCGCTGTTCGGCGCGGCGCACTTCGCGGTGCGCAAGTGGGCTCCGTACGCCGACCCGTTGATCTTGCCCCTGGTGGCGCTGCTCAACGGGCTCGGACTGGTGATGATCCACCGGATCGACATCGCCAAGGACACCGAGTACGCGGTGCGGCAGATCGCCTGGCTGGCGCTGAGCCTGGTGCTGTTCGCGCTGGTCCTGGCGTTCATCAAGGACCACCGCACGCTGGCGAAGTACAGCTTCACCTGCGGGTTCGTCGGGCTGGTGCTGCTGGCGCTGCCGGGCCTGCTGCCGAGTGCGATCTCCGAGGTCAACGGCGCGAAGCTGTGGATCAAGTTCGGGCCGCTGGGGCAGGTCCAGCCCAGCGAGTTCGCCAAGATCCTGCTGATGATCTTCTTCGCGTCGTTCCTGGTGTCCAAGCGCGAGCTGTTCACCACCGCGGGCCGCAAGTTCCTCAACGTGGAGCTGCCGCGACCGCGGGACCTGATGCCGATGCTGGTGGCCTGGGTCGCCGCGATCGGCATCGGCGTGCTGGAGAAGGACCTGGGCACGTCGCTGCTGTTCTTCGGCATCGTGCTGGTGATGCTCTACATCGCCACCGAGCGCGCGATCTGGGTGGTGCTCGGGCTGTCCCTGTTCGCGCTGGGCGCCTTCCTGGCGTTCCAGACCGTGACCCGCGTGCAGTCGCGGGTGAACGTGTGGCTGGACCCGCTGCACCACGAGGACGGCTACCAGCTCAAGCAGGCGCTGTACGGGCTGGGCAGCGGCGGGATCGGCGGATCCGGCCTGGGCAACGGCAGTCCCGAGACGGTGCCGTTCTCCAACAGCGACTTCATCATCACTTCGATGGGTGAAGAGCTCGGGCTGATCGGCCTGATCGCGATCTTCATGATGTACCTGCTGCTGATGATGCGCGGCCTGCGCAGCGCGCTCGCGGTGCGGGACTCCTTCGGCAAGCTGTTCGGCGGCGGGCTCTCGTTCACCATCGCGCTGCAGCTGTTCGTGGTCGCGGGCGGTGTCACCGGCCTGATCCCGCTGACGGGTCTGACCGCGCCGTTCCTCGCCTACGGCGGTTCGTCGCTGCTGGCCAACTACATCCTGATCGCGATGCTGCTGCGCATCTCCGACGCGGCCCGCAGGCCGCAGACGCCGGCGAAGCCGAAACCGCAGCAGGCCCCGATCGCCGAAGCACACACCGAATTGGTGGAACGTCCCCGATGAACAAGCCGCTACGACGAGTCGCCCTGGCCATGATGGCCATGGTGCTGTTGCTGATGGCCAACGTGACCTACGTGCAGGTCATCCAGGCGGATGACCTGCGCAACGGTCCCGGCAACGGCCGCACGCAGCGCGCCGAGTACGCCAAGCAGCGCGGTCAGATCATCGCGGGCGGGCAGTCGCTGGCGAACTCGGTGGAGACCGGCGACGAGCTGAAGTTCCAGCGGACCTATCCGAACGGGCCGCTGTACGCCCCCGTCACCGGGTTCGACTCGCCGACCTACGGCGCCAACGGCATCGAGCGGGCGATGGACACCATCCTCAACGGCTCCGACGACAGCCTCGCCTTCAACCGGCTCTCGGACATGATCACCGGCCGGGCACCGGCGGGCGGCGACGTGGAGCTGACGATCAACCCGGCCATGCAGAAGGTCGCCTACGACGAGCTGACCGCGAAGGGCTTCCAGGGGTCCGTGGTCGCCCTGAATCCGAAGACCGGCGAGATCCTGAGCATGGTCAACTCGCCGTCGTACGACCCGAACCCGCTGGCCTCGCACGACAACAACGCCGCCGCCGAGAGCTGGCAGCAGATGGAGAACGCCGAGGGGTCGCCGATGAGCAACCGCTCGGTCTCCGAGATCTACCCGCCCGGCTCGACCTTCAAGCTGATCACCACGGCTGCCGCGCTCGACAGCGGCTACCAGCCGAACAGCCAGGTCACCGACGCGGCCTCGATCACGCTGCCGAACACGAGCACGCCGCTGCCGAACTACGGCGGCAAGACCTGCAAGGGCAGCACCCTCACCGAGGCGCTCGCGCACTCCTGCAACACCGCCTTCGCCGAGATCGCGGGCAAGGTCGGCGCGGACAAGATGCGCGAGACGGCCGCGAAGTTCGGCTTCAGCACCGACCTGCAGATCCCGATGACGGTCGCGAAGTCCGACCTCGGCCCGATGTCCGACCAGGCCTCGCTGTACCAGAGCGGCATCGGCCAGCGCGACGTCCGCGTCACCCCGATGCAGAACGCGATGATGGCCGCCGCGATCGCCAACGACGGCAAGCTGATGAAGCCGCAGCTGGTCAAGAGCACGCGGGCCCCCGACATGGAGGTCATCGACGAGCTCAAGCCGGAGGAGATGAGCCAGGCCGTCTCCGCGAACGCGGCCAACCAGATCAGCGAGATGATGTTGAAGTCGGAGCAGAACACCAAGGGCTCCGGCAAGATCTCCGGAATCGACATCGCCTCCAAGACCGGCACCGCCCAGCACGGCGACGCGGCCGACAAGCCGCACGGCTGGTACGTCGCGTTCGCGCCCGCCGAGGACCCGAAGATCGCGGTCGCCGTCATCGTCGAGAACGGCGGCGACGAGGGCGCGGAGGCCACCGGCGGCTCCATCTCGGCCCCCATCGGCCGCGAGGTCATCCGGGCGGGTCTCCAGGGAGGTGGCTGATCCGTGCTGACCTCCGGCCAGTTGCTCGCCGACCGGTACCGGCTGGGTCGGCGCATCGCCGTGGGCGGAATGGGCGAGGTGTGGGAGGCCGTCGACGTCCGGCTGGACCGGACGGTCGCGGTGAAGGTGCTCAAGCCGGAACTGTGCGGTGACGCGGAGTTCCTGCACCGCTTCCGCACCGAGGCCCGCACCACCGCCTCGTTGAACCATCCCGGCATCGCCGCCGTGCACGACTACGGCGAGACCGCCGCCATCCCGGACGGCCCCGAGGACACGGCCTACCTGGTCATGGAACTGGTCGAAGGCGAGCCGCTGGCGGCCGTGCTGGCCCGCGAGGGCCGGATCGCCGTCGAGCACACCCTGGACATGCTGGAGCAGGCGGGCAACGCGCTGCAGGCCGCGCACGAACGCGGCCTGGTGCACCGCGACGTCAAACCCGGCAACATCCTGATCACCCCGACCGGGACGGTGAAGCTCACCGACTTCGGCATCGCCAAGGCGGCGGACGCGGCACCCGTGACCCGCTCCGGCATGGTGATGGGCACCGCGCACTACATCGCGCCGGAACAGGCGCTGGGCAGCGAAGCGAGCCCGTCCAGCGACGTGTACTCGCTGGCAGTGGTGGGTTACGAATGTCTCAAGGGGCATCGTCCGTTCCTGTCCGACAACGCGGTTACCGTCGCGATGATGCACATCCGCGAAGTGGCGCCGCCCCTTCCGCCGGACGTGCCGCCGGGCGCTCGCGCACTGGTCGAGGCGACGCTCGTGAAGGATCCGCGCAGGCGCTACGGGACCGGCGGCGAGTTCGCGAAGGCGGTCGCCGCGGTCCGCGCGGGATTACCGCTCCCGACGCCGGCGACGATGGTGGTCCACCAGCAACCGGCACCGAGGAATGTGGGGGCACCCGCGGGCGGCGTGCCCCCGCTGCATGTCGGGCCGCCGTCCCCGCCGCCGCAGCCCCCGCAGGCGGGGCCGATGGGCAACACCTACCCGCCGGGAGTGATCCCGCCGCAGGGCAGGATGCCGCAGCAGCACCCGCACCAGTCAGGACCGCCCACCTCGGGCATCCCGGTTCCCGCGCCGTACCCGGCCGCCCCCGCGGGCAGGCCCCGGGTCTGGCTGTGGGTCGTGCTCGCGCTGGTGGGCCTGGTGGTGCTCGTGGTGCTCGGGGTCGTCGTGTGGGCCTTGTCGCCCACGCCGGGGCCGGGTGCCACGGGGTCGGTGCTGCTCGGCATCGGCTTCGCGGGGTGGCGGCGGCGCCCGCTGCTCGGCGGACGGCGTCCGGGCGATGCGCCGACGGGAGTACCGGCAGACGCCGCAACCGGTTCTGCGACTATGGGAGTCACTCGCGTGGACCTGTGGCGGTGCGCCGGGAAGCTGACGCTTCTGGATTCTTCGGAACAGATCCGACAGACTGCGCTACGGCGATTCGAACAGGATTGCGCGCGCCACGACGGCGCCGCGTCCCGACGGTCGCAACAGCACCGGCCCACGCACTGCCGGGGCGCTGGTCCCGGTAGCGCGCGGATCGGTGCCGAGACGCGTGCCGTGGCGGCGGGAACCGGGACCGGCGGTTCCGGTGCACCGGAACCGGGAACACACCACGCAGGTCGTCGCCACCGCACGGCGGCGATCGGCAGCACACTGCGGGTCGGCATGATGGGACGATCATTGACGAGGATCGGGACGACGCATCGATGAGCTCACCGCGACTTCTCAACAACCGCTACGAAATCGGGGACACGCTCGGTTATGGCGGTATGTCGGAGGTGCACGGCGGCCGGGACATCCGGCTGGGGCGCGACGTGGCGGTCAAGGTACTGCGTGCCGACCTCGCCCGTGATCCGACGTTCCAGCTGCGGTTCCGCCGCGAGGCGCAGAACGCCGCCGCGCTGAACCACCCGGCGATCGTCGCCGTCTACGACACCGGCGAGACGGACACCGAAGACGACCAGCTCCCGTACATCGTCATGGAGTACGTGGACGGCCGGACGCTGCGCGACATCGTCAAGTCCGAGGGTCCGCTGCCGCCGCGCCGCGCGATGGAGGTCATGGCGGACGCGTCGGCGGCGCTGGACTTCAGCCACCGGCACGGCATCGTGCACCGCGACGTGAAGCCCGCCAACATCATGATCACCCGCTCCGGCGCGGTGAAGGTGATGGACTTCGGCATCGCGCGGGCGCTCGCCGACGGCCAGGCCGCGGTCACCCAGACCGCCGCGGTGATCGGCACCGCCCAGTACCTGTCGCCGGAGCAGGCCCGCGGTGAGTCCGTGGACGCCCGCTCCGACGTGTACGCGGCGGGCTGCGTGCTGTTCGAGCTGCTGACCTCGGAGCCGCCGTTCACCGGTGACTCGCCGGTCGCGGTCGCCTACCAGCACGTGCGGGAGGACCCGCGCAAGCCGTCCGACGTGAACTCGACCGTGCCGGCTTCGCTGGACGCGGTGGTGCTCAAGGCGCTGAGCAAGAACCCGGCGAACCGCTACCAGTCGGCCGCGGAGATGCGCGCCGACCTGGTGCGCGTGCTGTCCGGGCAGCGGCCGAAGGCTCCGATGATCATGTCGGAGGAGGACCGCACCGCGATGATGGCGCCGCCCGCGGCGACCGAGGTGTTCAGCCCGGGCAGGCACCGCTCGCCGGACCGCCACACCGGCACCACCTCCGCCGTGGCGATCGACGACGACGACGGCAGGCGCCGCCGGAGCTGGCTGATCGCGCTGGTCACCCTGGCCTGCGTCGGCGTGTTCATCCTGGTGGCGTGGCTGGCGACCGCCATGTTCGCCGGTCCGGAGCAGCCGCAGAAGACGCCCGTTCCTCAGCTGGAGGGCATGACGACGAGCGCGGCCAGGTCCCAGCTGACCGAGTCGCAATGGCTCTTCGACGTCACCCAGTGCGAATCGACCGCGGAGAAGGTCGGCACGGTCGTCAAGGTGACGCCGCCTCCCGGCACCCAGGTGGTGAAGAAGAACCAGCGGCTCACCGTCTGCGAAGGCGGCGGTCCCGCGTTCGTCCCCGTCCCGGACCTGTACGGCAAGGACAAGAGCGAAGCCTCCACGATGCTGCGCGACCTCGGGCTCGTGCTCGGCCTGGACGACCAGGAGACCGAGGTCGAGGACAGCAACCTGGTCGGCAAGATCGTCGACTGGGACAGCAAGGGCGACAGCGCCGCCCGCGGCACCACGATCAACGTGACCGTCGGCAAGGAGATCGCGAAGTCCCAGGTCCCGGACGTGCGCAGCCTGTCCTACGACCAGGCCAAGAGCAATCTCGAAGCGGCCGGGTTCAAGGTGAAGCGCGAGGAGCGCGACTCGGACCAGGAGGCGAACACCGTCCTGGAGCAGTCCCCGGCGGCGGGCGAGAGCGTCCGGAAGGGCTCCGAGATCACCCTGGTCGTCTCGAACGGCGCGCAGCTCACCATGCCGTCGCTGACCGGCAAGTCGAAGGACGAGGCCGAGAAGGCGCTCAAGCAGATGGGTTGGAACGGCTCCATCCAGGAGCAGGAGACCGAGACCGACGACCTCAGCAAGGACGACAAGGTCATCGGCAGCTCGCCCGCGGAAGGCCAGAAGATCGGCAAGAACCAGACGGTGACCTTGCAGATCGGCAAGTACGACTCGAACCCGAGCACGAGCAACCCGCCCACCTCGGACGGGCTGTTCCCGCCGTTCGGCTGACGGCCGCATCGTCGGAGTGCCCGGAGGCGCTTCGCGGTTCCGGCGCGGTTCGCCCTCGACCCGAGGGGCCCGAACCCGCCGCCGCGAGCCCTCCGGGCATTCTCACGTGCGGGGGTTGCGCACCGCGCGCACTCTGCCTCGCGGTTTCACGTGGAACCGGCGTTCTCCCTGCTCGGCGCAGCGTTGACGATCAAGAACGCTGCGCGGCGGCGGCCAGCGAGCGCATGCCGCGCTCCAGCTCGTCCACCAGCTCCGCGCGGACCGGGTGCCCGGCGGCGGCCATCCAGTTCGCCAGCATCCGGTGCCCGCCGTCGGTGAGCACCGACTCCGGGTGGAACTGCACGCCCTCGATGGGCAGCTCCCGGTGGCGCATGCCCATCACGATGCCGCTACCGGTGTGCGCGGTGACCTCGAAGTCCGCGGGCACGCTCACCGCGCGCACGATCAGCGAGTGGTAGCGGGTGGCCACGAACGGCTGCGGCAACCCGGCGAACACACCCGCCCCGGAGTGCTCGATCAGCGAGGTCTTGCCGTGCAGCAGTTCCGGGGCGCGCTCGACGACACCGCCCCAGGCCGCGCCGATCGCCTGGTGCCCCAGGCACACGCCGAACAGCGGGCGCCGGTCCCGGGCGCAGGTCTCCACGAGCTCCATCGACCGCCCCGCCCGATCCGGCGTGCCGGGCCCCGGGCTGAGCAGGATGCCATCGGCGGCGGCCACGTCCTCGTCGGTGACGGCGTCGTTGCGCCGCACCACGCAGTCCGCGCCCAGCTGGGCGAGGTACTGCACGAGGTTGTAGACGAAGCTGTCGTAGTTGTCGACGACGAGTACGCGCACGCCGCCAGCCTACCGGCGCGGCATCACACCGTGGTGACGTCGTTGAACGGCAACAGAGGTTCCAGCCACGGGAACACCACGAACAGCAGCAACGCCACCACCATCAGCACCAGCACCACCGCTTCGACGATCTTCACCGGTGCGGGTCCCGGGAGGTGCCGCCAGATCCAGCCGTACATCAGGACTCCTCCAGCTCGGGTGGCCGCAGCTCCCGGTGCACCGGGTCCTTCGGGTACTGCTTGACCAGCACGCCGTGCACGATCAGCCGCTGAGCCGCGGAGAACCGCGGGTGGCAGGTGGTGAGCGTGATCAGCCGGGTCTGCTGGTCGGACGGGAGCGCGTCGCGCGGTCGGCCCGGCACCGGGTAGATCACCTCGCCCTGCTCGGGGCGCACGATCTGCTGCCCGGACACGCCCCGGTACGGTCCGCCGATCGGGGCGACTCCCGCGCACCGCGGATCGGCGGCCGGGTCCCAGTCCGCGACCTGCTCGCGCATCGGCAGCACGCGGTAGACGTACCAGTCGGTGCCGGTCTCCACGACCAGCGCATCGCACGCGGCGAGCCGGTCGAGGTCGCCGAACGGGGCGCCCTTGCCGATGCGGTGCCCCGCGATCGCGAGGTTGCCCTGCTCCCCGGGCAACGCGGTGCCCGCGTAGTGGCCGGGGCCCGCGGCGAGGGTCTTCGCGTCGGTGCCCTCCAGCACGGTGTAGCGGAAGTCCGGGCCGAACGCCGGGATGTAAAGCTCGGCGAACCCCTCCCCCTCCGTCGCCGGTGCCGGCGGCGCTTCGGGTGCGCGCTGGTCCCACCGCGCGTGCAGTCGATCACTCGCCTCGGCCTGCCGGTGGGCGCTGAACCAGTCGGTGACGTACACGGCGTAGAAGACGAACAGCAGCAGCACCAGCCCGAGGGTGATCAACACCTCGCCGCCGATCCGAATGCCGCCGCGCAGCCGATCACCTCGACGATCCGGCGGTGGGGCCGCCACTACCTCGGACGTTTCCAACGGTATCCCTCTCATCACGACCTGTGCCGCACCGGCGAAGGGGTGTTCGGTCAGGCGCGCGATTACGTTAACGTGTGAGTGGAGAACGAGACGCGTCGTGATCGGTTCCGCTGGCGTGGCCAGGCCCGCTCCGATACGTCGGCCGGGCCGTCCCGGAGCGGCGGACCGGGGGTCGCCGCCGGTCGGTTCCGGAACCCCCGGCGCGTTCACCGCCGCCGAGCAGGCTCGGACGCTGCCGGCCCGCACCACCTGGCGAGGACATCATGCCGAAGTCAAAGGTCCGCAAGAAGGACTCCTCTTCCACTCCGGTCGCGGATCGCCGCACGCCGGTGAAGGCGAAGTCGGTCGGCCCGTCGCACCCGATCTACGTGGTCGTGATGCTCGGCGTGATGCTGATCGGCTTGCTGTGGCTGGTCGTGAACTACCTGGCGGGCGAGCAGATCCCGTTCATGGCGGAGCTGGGCGCGTGGAACTTCGCGGTCGGTTTCTCGTTCATCATCGTCGGCCTGCTGATGACGATGCGCTGGCGCTGAGCCGTTCCGAATTCCGGAACCCGCGCGCGCGTCGTCCCACTTCAGTGTTCGTGATGTTCACGCGCACGTTGGACCCGGGTCACCGAACAACACGCGTGTAAGTCATCCCCAGTGTGGACAACTCCTGTGGACAACTCCGTTCGGTGCAGGTTCGAGACACCACCGAGGTGGCCGTGAACACCTTCCGCGAGTGGTCGACTCCGCTCGGTCTGATCAGCTGCGGGTGGGCGCTCGCCGCGTGCAGCGCCGTCTGGTGGTGGCTCGCCGAGGCGCCCGCCGACCGGCTGTTCGTCGGCGTGCTCACCGTCGTGCTGGCCGTCGCCTCCGGCTGCGGCAGCGTGCTGCGGCCGCGGCTGCGCGCCGACCCGTCGGGCATCGCGCTGCGCGGGTTCACCGGCACCCGCCACCACCCGTGGTCGCAGGTCCGGTTCGAGGTGCGCTCCCGCCAGCGCCTCGGCCTCACGTCGTCGACGCTGGAGCTGGACACCGAGTCGGGTGAGCTCGTCGTTCTGGGCAAGCTGGACCTGGGCGAGGATCCGCAGGACGTCGCCGAGGCTCTGGAGGAACTGCGGGGCTGAAGCGCCGTGGGCGCTCGGACGTCACTGCGGGATGCACCGCATGGGAGTGCAGATCCACTCCCCCAGCTGCACGTCGCGGACGACCAGCAGCACCAGCAACAGCACCAGCAGCCCGCCGAGCGCACCGGCCTGCACGACCGTCCGCCGCTCCCGCGGCGCGTACACCATGGCCGCCGTCGCCGCGCCGCCCAGCACGAGCCCGCCGAGGTGGCCGAGCAGCGAGATGCCGGGCAGCGACACGCTCAGCACGATGTTCAGCGCGATCACGATGAGGACCGGGCGCAGGCTCACCTTCAGCCGCAGCGCGGCCACGGCGATGCCGCCCATCAGCCCGTACACCGCACCGGAGGCGCCCGCGACGGAGCTGTCGAGCCCGTCGAACAGGAACACCGCGGTGCTTCCGCCCAGCAGGGCGAGCAGGTAGACGGCCGTGAAGCGCAGCCGCCCCAGCACCGTCTCCAGGTCCCGCCCGATGACCCACAGGGCCACCATGTTCAGCAGCAGGTGGATCGGGCCGAAGTGCAGGAATCCCGAGGTGAACAGGCGGATCCACTGCCCGCCCGCCACGCCGACCGGCCACAGCGAGAACTGGTTGAACAGGTCCGAGCTCAGGTAGTTCTGGAAGTGGCCGGACTGGATCGCCGTCACGGCGTAGGCCAGCACGTTGAGCGCGATCAGCACCGGCACCACGATCGGCTTGCCGCCGATCCGGGCGCCCGCGACGGTCACGGCCTCGCGGCCACCGCGGCTGCTCTGCGCCAGGCAGTCCACGCAGTGGTAACCGACGGAGGCTTCGCGCAAGCACTCCGGGCAGGCGGGGCGTTCGCACCGGGTGCAGCGCAGCCCGGTCGGGCGGTCGGGGTGCCTGGCGCAGACCCGCTGCTGCGCGGCTTCCTCCGGACCGGCGGGTTGACCGGGGGGAACGCTCATGTCACTCGCCGAGCTCCACGGAGACCTTCTCGATCACGACGTCGGTCAGCGGACGGTCCTGCGCGCCGGTCGCGGTGTGCGCGATGGCGTCCACGACCTCGCGGGACTCCTGGTCGGCGACCTCGCCGAAGATCGTGTGCTTGTAGTTCAGGTGCGGCGTGCGCGCCACGGTGATGAAGAACTGCGAACCGTTCATGTTCGGCCGGCCGGGGTTGGCCATGCCCAGCACGTAGGGCTTGTCGAACTGCAGCTCCGGGTGGAACTCGTCGACGAACTCGTAGCCGGGGCCGCCGCGGCCGGTGCCGGTCGGGTCGCCGGTCTGGATCATGAAGCCGTCGATGACCCGGTGGAAGATCACGCCGTCGAAGAACGGGCCGGAGCGCTCCCCGCGCGCGTTCGGGTTCGTGTACTCCTTGGTCCCCTCGGCGAGGCCCACGAAGTTGCCGACGGTTTTCGGCGCCTGGTTCGGGAAGAGTTCGACCCGGATGTCGCCCTGCGAGGTGTGCAGGGTCGCGGTCACGGTCTTCCCGACGAGCGATCCGTTGTCTTCAGCCACGCAACCCATCCTGCCATCGGAAAGCGGGAACCACGTGCCTGGGTGCAGTATTGGTGGTGATCGTCGAATGCCGGTTACCGTCGGCACGGCAGGACGACCGGTGAACGCCGGCCAAGGAGGCACACGATGGACGAGGTGGAGGCGATGGCCCGAACTGGTGAGAACGTGGGCAGGGCGGTCGGCACGGGGGTGCGCACCGCGCGCGAAGGTGCCGTCCGAGCGGGCAAGGCGGGTCGCAGCGCGACCAAGCAGTACATCGCCCGCGCGGAGCAGGAGCTCACCGAGCGCGGGCTCGCGCCGGAGCACCTGCCGGAGCTGCTCGCCCAGAAGGCCACCGGGCTCTCCCGCGAGGACCTCGCCGCGCGCAGCCGCAAGGCGCGCAAGCAGTGGGAGAAGACCCGCAAGGACTGGGACAAGAAGACCGCGAAGTCGCGCAAGCGGCTGGCGAAGAACGCGGAGCAGGCCCGCAAGGAGCTCGCGGCCCGGATCGACCCGACTCCGAAGCCGCGGCGCAAGTGGCCGTGGGTGCTGCTGGTGCTGGCCGCGCTCGCCGGGGTGGCAGTGGTCGCGCTGTCGCGCCGCCCGGAGGAGCTGCCGATCGCCGAGGCGGAGGACTTCCCGACGCACGAGGACGGGCTGTCCCGCAACCCCGGTGCGCGTCCCGACGCGGATCGCTGAGCACGAACCGACGCGGCGGCGCCCTCCTGGGTGCCGCCGCGTCGTCGTCTCCGCCGGGTGCCCGGCGCGCGTAATGTCGATCTAGTGACTGATGCGAACGCACCCCAGCTGACTCTGGACCACTCGACCTTCGTCGAGGCCGCCCCGGAGCAGATCTACCCCTTGATCAGCGACATCACCCGGTTCGGCGAGTGGAGCCCGGAGAGCACCGGCGGCGAGTGGCTGACCGGCGCCCCCGGCGAGGTGGGCTCCCGGTTCCGCGGGGACAACAGCAACGGCGACCGCACCTGGTCGAGCGAGTGCGAGGTCGTCGCCGCCGAGCCCGGCAAGCGCTTCGCCTTCGGCGTGCTGACCGGTTCGGAGCGCACCGACAACTCCGTGTGGTCCTTCGAGGTCGAGCCGGAGGGGTCGGGCTCCCGGCTCACCCAGCGCTACGTGCTGCGCGAGCTGACCGGCCCGATCAAGGAGTTCCTCGCCCAGCAGGAGGACGGTGGCGCGCAGTTCATCGCCACCCGCACCGAGGTGCTCCGCGACGCGCTGCGCCAGACCGTCGAAGGCGTCAAGAAGAGCGCCGAGCAGAACTGAGCGGCAGCCGGTGGCGCCGCTCGGAGCGGCGCCACCGTTCGCTCGCCTGCGCAGGCCGAGATCAGAGGTCCGCCTCCGCGCGTTGCGGTGTGCGGACCAGCGCGATCCCGACCGCTCCGAGCACGCCGACCGCCGCGTACGCGTAGAAGCCCCACGGGTACGCGATCCCCGCGGTGAGCAGCGCGCCGCCGAGCAGCGGCCCGCAGATCGCCCCGATCCGCCCGACCCCCGACGCCCAGCCGAGCCCGGTGGCCCGCGCTTCCGCCGGGTACGCGCGGCCGATGTAGGCGTAGACGAGCACCTGGGCGCTGAACACGAACGCCCCGGCGAGGAACACCACCACGTACACGCCCGCCCCGGGCAGCCGGATGCTCAGCGCGGCGAGGAACACGGCGGCCGCCGCGAACCAGACGACCGTCACCGGCCGGATCGAGGCGCGGTCGGCCACGTACCCGGCGACGACGAGCCCGACCACGGCGCCCAGGTTCAGCGTGAGCAGCAGTCCGAGGGCCGCGCCGAGCGGATAACCGGCCGCCCGCATGATCTCCGGGAGCCAGGTGTTGAGGCCGTACACCAGCAGCAGGCCCATGAACGCGGCCATCCAGAACGCGAGGGTGCTGCGCGCGAAGCCGCCGCGGAACAGCGAGGCGACGGTGTCCAGGCCGCCGCGGAGTCCGGCTCCGGCGGTCGCGGAACGCTCGAACGACTCCGATTCCGGCAGGTAGCGCACCATCAGGGGCACCAGCAGCAGCGCCGGGGCCGCGCCGAGCAGGAACATCCACCGCCAGCCCAGCGAGGGCAGCACCAGGATGCCGAGCACGGCTGTGAGCACGGCGCCGACGTGGTAGCCGGTCATGATCGTGGTGCTGGCACCGCCGTTGCGGCCGGGCCGCGAATGCTCGGTGACGAGCGCGATCGCGGTGGGCACGCAGCCGCCGAGGCCCACCCCGGCGAGGAAGCGCAGCCCGCCGAAGATCAGTAGCGACGGCGCGGCGGCGCACAGCGCGGTGAGCAGCGAGAAGCTGATCACCGAGAGGATCAGCGCTTTGCGCCGGCCGATGACGTCGGTGATGGTGCCGATGGCGAGCGCGCCCAGGACCATGCCCAGCAGTCCCGCCGTGGAGGCGAGCGAGGCGGTCGCGGGGGTCAGGCCCCATTGGCCGAGGTCCAGCAGCGTCGGCAGCACGCTGCCGAGCACCACCAGGTCGAACCCGTCGAGCAGCACCGCGCTCCAGCACAGCGGCACGACCCACCCGGCGTGCGCGGCTCGTCCAACGTCGATTCCGATAGCCACGCCCGTCCTCCGTCGAGTCGGTGATCGTTCGCACTCGTTGCCGCCGGATGCTGCCGCTCCGGCCGCACCCCACCCCCCACTCCCCTTCCGCTCAACGAAAGCCCCGCGCGAACCGCGCACCGGATTCCCCCGGCCGCCACCCGCACCGCCGGGACGCCGACCGCCGGAGGAGAGCGCCGCTCACCACCTGTATTCGATCTTGTCTTTCCAGGTGAGCGGCGTAGTTGGTCGTTGTCTTGTCAGCGGCGAAGCCGCTGAGCAGCGACCAGCTTGAGCAACCGGCACCGCAGCGGTTCCGCCACCCGACCCCTACAGCAGGCCGGGGACGAGGGCAGTCGGTCAGCGCTGGTGACGTTCGATCAGTTGGGCGAAGCCGTCGAGGTGCCGGGCCAGTCCGTACTCGAAGAGGGCGTCGACGTCGTCGACCACCGCTTCGGGCATCGCCGCCAGCAGCGGGAACCGGTCGCCGCCGACCATCCGCCGCGCGCGCGGCCGGTGTGCCGCTCGCCAGTTCTCCAGGGGCACGCCGGTGCTCTGCTCGGCGTCGGTCTCGTCCGCCGCCGATGCCGCGGCGGAGAGGACGAAGGCGTGCAGCGTCAGCGCTTCGCGCACCCGCGTCTCCATCGGGAGCCCGAGCCCGTCGAGCGCGCGCAACGTCCACTCGGTGTGCGCCATCATGTGCGGCGCGAAAGTCGGCCGGGTGAAGGACACGACCCGCGGCAACCAGGGGTGCCGCCGGAAGAGCCGCCGCCCCTCCCGGGCGATGTGCTCCAGCTTCGCCCGCCACCCCGGTGGCCCGTGCGCGGGCAGCACGATCTCGCCGAACGCGCGGTCCGCCATCCGGAACAGCAGTTCGTCCTTGCCCGCGACGCTGCGGTAGAGCGACATCGGCCCGACGCCGAGGTGGGCGGCGAGCCGCCGCATGGACACCGCGTCGAGCCCTTCCGCGTCGGCGATGGCGATGGCCGCGTCGAGCAGCCGCTCCCGTTTCTCGGGGGGCTCGTCGGCGCCGGGTCCGGGTGCGGGCGAGCTCGGCTGCCTGCGCGGGCGCGCGCTGACCACGGTGCCCGAGCCGCTCCTCGGTTCGACGAGGCCTTCTTCCCGGAGCACCGCGGCGGCCTTGGTCGCGGTCGCGACCGCCACTCCCCAGCGCCGGGCGAGGTGCCGGATCGACGGCACTCGATCGCCGGGCCCCAGCTCGCCGGATTCGATGCGCTTCCGGATCTCGGCCGCGATCGCGCGGTACGGCGGGCTCGTCCCCGGTGCCATGGCTCCCCCTTCGCGACGACTCCGATCACGGACACCGTACTAGTTCACTTTTCGCGGCGAGCTAGTGCGCTTTCTCCCTTCTCACTGCACAAAACGGCGATGATCACCGCTACCTTGGCCGTCGAATCGATACGCCGTACGCACTGCTAGCCCGAGCCGACCGGGCGAAGTGCCGACGACGGCAGAACCAGGGGGAACCATGACCACCCGCAGCGTCCTCATCTCCGGAGCCGGGATCGCCGGACCGACGCTGGCGCACTGGCTGCGCCGCTACGGGTTCGAACCGACCGTCGTGGAACGCGCACCCGCCCCGCGCACGGGAGGACACGTCGTCGACATCCGCGGCACCGCGCGGGAGGTGGCCGAGCGGACCGGCATCGTCGCCCGGGTCCGCCAAGCGCACACCGGCGCGCGGGGCATGGCGTTCGTCGACAGCGCGGGCAACCGGGTCGCGACGCTGGGAACCGACGTGTTCGGCCACTCCGGCGGCCCGGTCGCCGAGCTGGCCCTGCGCCGGACCGATCTCGCGCGGATCCTGCACGAGACCACCCGCGCCGAGGTCGAGTACGTCTTCGGCGACTCGATCACCGCGGTCGAGCAGACCTACGGCGGTGTCCGGGCCACCTTCGAATCGGGCGGTGCGCGGGACTTCGACCTCCTGATCGGCGCCGACGGGGTGCGCTCGGAGGTCCGCCGCCTCGTCTTCGGGCCGCACGAGCGCTACCTGCACGACCTCGGCTGCTCCCTCTCGCTGTTCACGACGCCGACCGAGCTGGACCTCGAGGGCTGGCAGCTGATGCACACCGTCGCCGCCCGGAACGGCCGGCCCGGCAGGACGGCGGGCCTCGTGCCGCTGCCCGAACCGGGCAGGTCGCTCGCCGGTTTCTTCTGGCGCGGCGCCCCCGAAACCCACGACCGGCACGACGTCCAGGCGCAGCAGCGCATCCTCACCCGCCACTTCGAGCAGGACGGCTGGGAAGTGCCGGGGATGTTGTCCGCGCTGCCGGACGCGCCGGACTTCTACTTCGACCGGGTCAGCCAGGTGCGGGTGAACACCTGGTCACGGCACCGCGTCGCGCTCCTCGGCGACGCCGCCTGCTGCGCCTCCCCCATGTCGGGCATCGGCACCAGCCTCGCGCTGGTCGGCGCGTACGTGCTGGCCGGGGAGCTCGCCGCGGCCGGCGGTGATCACCGCGTCGCCTTCCCCGCCTACGAGCAGGCGATGCGCCGGTTCGTCGACCGCGCCCAGGAGTTCGCCCGCGGAGCGGGCGACGGCGGGCTGATGCCGGACTCGTCCCGGCAGCTGCGGAGGCGCAACCGCTCCGTCCGGCTGCTGCCCTACCTGCCGAAACGGCTCGTCGCCCGAGGCATGGAACGCGTCGCCGACACCGTCGAGCTCAAGGACTACGCGGCACCGGCGCGACTCTGAGCCGGGCCGCGATCGGGCGGGAGACCACTTCGATCTCCCGCCCGGCGAGGGCGCGCGGTGGCTCCTGCGCCCCGGTGACGTCGCCGGCGCACGGCACCGCGTCGTCGCTCCGGAGCCGCGCTTCCGGAGTGCCCCTGCGCGACGATCTTCAGTCGCGCGACCGCGTGAGAACGATGACGATCTCGTGGGTGTGCCCGCTGCCGAGGGCCGGGGCGATCGTGCCCACCGCCTGCCAGCCGTGGCGCCCGAGTTCGTCGAGCTCCTGCTCAAGCCCCTCGTAGTCGAAGCCCTTCCAGGTCTGCTTGCACTTCAACACCTTGTGTTCGAACGATGCGCTCATGGATCGCCTCCTTGAGCTCCAGGGCACACCGTGACCTCACGTCACACTCAAGGATCAACACCGGTGACATGAGGCACACCAGAGCCATGGCCTCGGACTCCGGCGATCAGAACCAACCGCCACAACGCCCACCAGGGACGATCATGGCCGCGCCTACGCATCGGCGAGGTCAGCCCATCAGGAAACGCCAAGCCCGACGACGAAGAAAAGACAAGATGCTCTGACCGGCTATACCCACAGCGGCGACCAAGAAAGCGCACTCGCCCTCGAACCGCTGGTCAAAGAGCAGGCCGGGACCCCTCCCAACAAGAGAAGCCCCACAAACCCCAGCCACCGCACCGTGGGGGCCTACGGGGGCTCGGCCCCCGTACGAACAAAAAGGAGCCGGGAAGACGCAAAGCGTCGACCAGACTCCTCAAGTGGAGACGAGGGGAATCGAACCCCTAACCCCCGCCTTGCAAAGGCGGTGCTCTGCCAATTGAGCTACGTCCCCGTGGGTGCCGGAGCACCCGGCCGCCGGAACTCCACCGCTGTCGTACGAGCGTACTCAGGCGACCACATCAGGGTCGGGGCAGAGATCCGCGGCCGCAGTGGCTGGTCGGCAGGGCCGACCGGTGAGCCGAAGGTCGGCTCACACCTCGCCGGCGGTGGCCTCGCGCCAGAGGTCGGCCTCGGCCTTGGCAGCGCGGTTGCGGCGGACGACGAACAGAACGGCACCGGCAACGACGGCGAGTGCGAGAAGCTTCTTCATTTCCGGTCGCCTCCTAGAACGGGGCACCCGCGGACCGCGGGCATCGGGGAAACATCCTTGACAGGAAGGGTGGGCCTAGAAGGACTTGAACCTTCGACCTCTTCGTTATCAGCGAAGCGCTCTAACCGCCTGAGCTATAGGCCCTTGGTGTGACTCGAAGATTACACGACGCCCGGCGTCCGCCACGAAGGGGGGTCCGGGCTCCGGGGCGGCGATCGCGCGGATCGCCGCCCCGGAACGGATCACTCCCGCTCGGACAGCGTGACCTCGACGCCACCGGCGAAGTCGGCGGCCACGTTATAGATGAACGCGCTCACCGTCGCCAGCGCCGTGAACAGCACGATGTTGATCGCACCGATGATGGAGGCGACGCCGAACACGCGGCCCGCGCTGATCAATTCCTCGCTGGCCGCGTCCTCCGGCGAGGTGAGCTCGGTGAACGTGCCGTTCAGCGAGTCCCACACGCCCATGCCGTCGAGCACGCCGTAGAGCACGGCGACCGCGATCATCCACACGAAGAACATCGCCACGCTGAGCACCAGCGCCAGCTTCAGCACCGACCACGGGTCGAGCCGCTTGACCTGCAGGCTCGCCCGCCGCGGTCCCCGGCTGGGCCGGCGAGCGCTGGGCGTCTGCGCGCCCGGACGAGCCGCCGCACCGAAGTTCACCGCGCCGCGCCCGTCCGAGGAGCCCTGCGAGGGGATCTCGGTGCGGACGGTCTCCTGGTCGTACCCGCTCGTCGGGATGCCCTGGGTCTGCGCGGTGTCGAAGCCCGGTGTCGCCGGAGCTTCGGCGTGGCCGTCGGCCGCACCGGTTCCGGCGCCGGTGCGCTGCCACGGCGGCGGCGTCTCGGTGCCCTCGAAGGTCTCGGACCCGTTCGGCTTCGAGGCCGTGTCGCCGTTGGCCCCGTCGGCCGCGGCCGACACCTCGCCGTCGCTCTGCGCGGCGGCGTCGGTCTGCCCGGTCATCACCGAGGTGTGCTGGGAGTTCTGGCCGGTCGTCTGGTCGGCGTCCTGGTCACCCGGGTGCCCCTCCGGACGCTCCGGCTTCTCGGAAGATGTCACGAGAGATCCTTCATGATCGTCATCGGCGGTCGCTACTTCGTCGGCTCAGGCCCGGCGGCGTCCGGATCGGCGGCCTCGTCGGCGCTGCGCGCGATGGCCACCACCGAAGTTCCGTCGCCCAGGTTCATCAGACGCACCCCCTTCGTCTGCCTGCCTGCCTTGCGAACCTCCTTGGCGGTGGTCCGGATGACGCCGCCGGTGGAAGTGATCGCATAGAGCTCATCGTCCAGGTCGACGATGAGCGCCCCGACAAGCCTCCCACGTTTGCGGTCGTACTGAACGGTGAGCACACCCTTGCCGCCACGGCCCTGGACCGGGTAGTCGTCGATCTCGGTCCGTTTGGCGTAGCCCCCGTCGGTGGCGACGAGGACGAAGCGACCGGCCCGCACGACGCCCATCGCGAGCAGCTCGTCACCGGTGTTGAACCGCATGCCGAGCACGCCTGACGTGGCGCGTCCCATGGGGCGCAGCGCCTCGTCGGTGGCGTGGAACCTGATCGACTGGCCCTCGGCGGAGACCAGCAACAGGTCGTCCTCCTCGGAGCACAGCACCGCGCCGACCAGCTCGTCCTCGTCCTTCAGGTTCACCCCGATGAGTCCACCCGAACGGTTCGAGTCGAAGTCGGTGAGGCGGGACTTCTTGACCAGGCCGTTCTTGGTGGCGAGCACCAGGTAGGGCGCGGCGGTGTAGTCCTTGATCTGCATGACCTGGGCGATGTGCTCGTCGGGCTGGAACGCGAGCAGGTTCGCCACGTGCTGGCCGCGGGCCGTGCGGTTGGCCTCCGGCAGGTCGTAGGCCTTCGCCCGGTACACCCGGCCCTTGTTCGTGAAGAACAGCATCCAGTCGTGGGTGGAGCACACGAAGAAGTGCGACACGATGTCGTCCTGCTTGAGCTGCGCGCCCTGCACTCCCTTGCCGCCGCGCTTCTGCGCCCGGTACAGGTCGGTGCGGGTCCGCTTCGCGTAGCCGGTGCGGGTGATCGTGACGACGACGTCCTCGTCGGCGATGAGGTCTTCCATGGAGACTTCGCCCTCGTAGGGCACGATCTTGGTGCGGCGGTCCTCGCCGTACTTGTCGACGATCTCCATGAGCTCTTCGCGGATGATCTGCCGCTGCCGCTCGGGCTTGGCGAGGATGTCCTTGTAGTCCTCGATCTCCAGCTCCAGCTCGGCGAGCCGGTCGACGATCTTCTGCCGCTCCAGCGCGGACAGCCGCCGCAGCTGCATCTCCAGGATCGCGTCGGCCTGGACCTCGTCCACGTCGAGCAGCGCGATCAGGCCGGTGCGGGCCTCGTCGACGGTGGGCGACCGGCGGATCAGCGCGATCACCGCGTCCAGCGCGTCCAGCGCCTTGACCAGGCCGCGCAGCACGTGGGCGCGTTCCTCGGCCTTGCGCAGCCGGAACCGGGTGCGCCGGACGATGACCTCGATCTGGTGGTTGACGTAGTACCGGATCACCTGGTCGATGCGCAGCGTGCGCGGCACGCCCTCGACCAGCGCCAGCATGTTCACGCCGAACGTGGTCTGCAGCTGGGTGTGCTTGTAGAGGTTGTTGAGCACGACCTTCGGGATCGCGTCGCGCTTCAAGGTGAACACGATCCGCATGCCGCGACGGCTGTTGGACTCGTCGGCGATGTCGGAGATCCCGCTGATCTTGCCGTCGCGGTGCATCGCCGCGATGTTCTCGATCAGGTTGTCCGGGTTGACCTGGTACGGCAGCTCGGTGACGACCAGCGAGGTGCGGCCCTTGGCGTCCTCCTCGACGGAGACGACCGAGCGCATCTTGATGGAGCCGCGACCGGTGCGGTACGCGTCGGCGATCGCGTTGGTGCCGAGGATGAGGCCGCGGGTCGGGAAGTCCGGTCCCTTGACCCGGCGGATCAGCTCCTCGAGCAGCGTCTCGTCGTCGACGTCGGGGTTCTCCAGCAGGTAGACGACGCCGTCGGCGACCTCGCGCAGGTTGTGCGGCGGGATGTTCGTCGCCATCCCGACCGCGATCCCGCTACCACCGTTGACCAGCAGGTTCGGGATGCGCGCGGGCAGCACGTCCGGTTCCTGCGTGCGGCCGTCGTAGTTGTCGGAGAACTCGACGGTGTCCTCTTCGATGTCGGCGAGCATGTGCATCGCCAACGGCTTCAGCCGCGACTCGGTGTACCGCATGGCCGCGGCCGGGTCGTTGCCCGGCGAACCGAAGTTGCCCTGACCGTCGATGAGGGGGTGGCGCATCGCCCACGGCTGCGCCAGGCGGACCAGGGTGTCGTAGATCGCCGAGTCGCCGTGGGGGTGGTAGTTCCCCATCACCTCACCGACGACGCGGGAGCACTTCACGTAACCGCGGTCCGGCCGGAAGCCGGAGTCGTACATCGCGTAGAGCACCCGGCGGTGCACCGGCTTGAGCCCGTCGCGCACGTCGGGCAGCGCCCGCGCGACGATCACGCTCATCGCGTAGTTGATGTAGGAGTTCTGCATCTCCTGCTGGATGTCGACCGGTTCTACGCGGCCGCTCTCCGGCGGCAGGATGTCCGTCACGAGTGGAGGTTCCTTTCAGGCGAGTTGGGCGGGTTCCTGCGCCGGCGCGACGCGGGAGCGCGAACTCCCGGGGTCGCGGCATGCCAGGCGCTGCGGCCTGGTCACGGCGCTCGATCCCGTTCGAGCGCGTTCGGACGAGGCGAGCCGTGCGGAAGGATCTTTGTTCGGTGTCTTGTCAGCGGCGAAGCCGCTGAGCGGCGACCACCAGAGCAACCGGCACCGCGGCGGGTTCTCAGTGGTTTCCTCGCGAGGACGGCTTTTTCCCTCGTGGCGGAGCCACTCGGGAAAAAGATCCCGCAGCGAGGAAACCACTGAGGTTCCGCTGAGTAACCACCTACGCAGACCATTCCGAGCGGTCCCAGGGTCAGACGTCGAGGAAGCCGACGTCCTTGGCGTTGCGGACGATGAACGAGCGGCGCGCCTCGACGTCCTCGCCCATGAGCACGCTGAACAACTCGTCCGCGGTGGCCGCGTCGTCCAGCGACACCTGCATCAGCAGCCGGGTCTCCGGGTCCATCGTGGTCTCCCACAGCTCCTGCGGGTTCATCTCGCCCAGACCCTTGTAGCGCTGGATGCCGTCGTCCTTCGGCAGCTTGCGCCCGGCGGCGGCGCCCGCCTCCAGCAGTCCGTCGCGCTCCCGATCGGAGTAGGCGAACTCGGGCTCCGCGCGCGGCCACTTGATCTTGTACAGCGGCGGGCGGGCCAGGAACACGTGCCCGTTCTCGATCAGCGGGCGCATGAACCGGAACAGCAGCGTGAGCAGCAGCGTCCGGATGTGCTGGCCGTCGACGTCGGCGTCGGCCATCAGCACGATCTTGTGGTAGCGCAGCTTCGCCAGGTCGAACTCGTCGTGGATGCCGGTGCCCAGCGCGGTGATGATCGCCTGGACCTCGTTGTTCTTGAGGACCTTGTCGATCCGCGACTTCTCCACGTTGATGATCTTTCCGCGGAGCGGCAGGATCGCCTGGAAGCGCGACTCCCGGCCGTCCTTGGCCGAACCGCCCGCCGAGTCGCCCTCGACGATGTAGAGCTCGCACTCCTCCGGGTTGCTGGACTGGCAGTCCTTGAGCTTGCCGGGCAGGCCGCCGATGTCCATCGCGCTCTTGCGCCGCACCAGCTCCTTCGCCCGCCGCGCCGCCATCCGCGCCTGCGCCGAACCGACCGCCTTGTTGATGATCGTCTTGGCGTCGGCGGGGTTGCGCTCGAACCAGTCGTTGAGCCACTCGAAGGCCGCGGTCTGCACGAAGGACTTGACCTCGGTGTTGCCCAGCTTCGTCTTCGTCTGGCCCTCGAACTGCGGCTCGCGGACCTTCACCGACACGATCGCCGCGAGGCCTTCGCGGACGTCGTCGCCGGTGAGGCTGCCGTCCTTCTCCTTGAGGAGCTTCTTCTCCTTCGCGTAGGCGTTGACCACGCGGGTCAGCGCCGAGCGGAAGCCCTCCTCGTGAGTACCGCCCTCGTGCGTGTTGATCGTGTTCGCGAAGGTGTAGACCGACTGGTTGTAGCCGGAGTTCCACTGCATCGCGACCTCCAGCTCCACCCCGGTGCCGGAGGCGTTGAAGGCGACGGCCTTGCGGTGGATCGGTTCCTTCGTCGCGTTGATGTGCTTGACGAAGTCCTCCAGCCCGCCCGGGTAGTGGAAGGTGCGCTCCTTGGCGCGGGCCGCCTGACCGCCCGCGTCCTCGCCAGACTCGTCCTCCTCGGCGAGGCGCTCGTCGCGCAGCACGATGGTCAGCCCCTTGTTCAGGAAGGCCATCTCCTGCAGGCGCCGCGACACCGTCTCCGCGTTGTAGCGGGTGGTCTCGAAGATGTTCGGGTCCGCCCAGAAGGTGATCGAGGTGCCGTTCTTCTTGGTCCCCTCGCCCTTCTTCACGTCGGTGACGGGCTTGGAGTCCTCGTAGCGCTGCCGCCACACGCTGCCGTCGCGGTAGATCTCCGCTTCGAGCGCGCTGGAGAGCGCGTTGACGACCGACACACCGACACCGTGCAGACCACCGGAGACCGCGTAGGAGTCCCCGCCGAACTTGCCGCCCGCGTGCAGCACGGTCAGCACGACCTCCAAGGTCGGCTTCTTCTCCACGGGGTGCATGTCCACCGGGATGCCGCGGCCGTCATCGGTGACCCGCACACCGCCGTCGGCCAGCAACGTCACCTCGACGGTGGTCGCGTACCCGGCCATCGCCTCATCGACGGAGTTGTCCACGACCTCCCACACGAGGTGGTGCAAGCCGCGCTCACCGGTCGAACCGATGTACATGCCGGGGCGCTTGCGGACGGCTTCCAAGCCCTCCAGCACGGTGATCGACGACGCGCTGTATTCGTTCTTCTTTGATGCCACGGGCCTCGGTGTCTCCTCGAACCGGCAGTGTGTCGGGTGGCCCGGCCGTCCTACGGCCGCCTGCGGCACCCGCGCACGGGAGCCCGGCCACAGCGGGCGCGGCTCGTCGTCCGGCCCGGCGCACGCGCGCGACCGGCGGTCGAACGACGGTGCGGACGTAGGGACCGGGCGTTCGGCGACGCGAGCTGCCGCACCCACCCAATTGATTCTACTGGGTCTCCCTGACAGGAGTGCGGCAAGGACACCCCTGAATTCCTCACAGAGCCGATAACTCGGATCGGGATACCATCCGAGACCCGTGAGCACGTCCGCGCGGCTCCTGCGCGGGCTCGCGCGAGCCCGCGGGCTCAGCCGTAGGTGTCCCGCGGGCCGCGCCCCGGCACGTGCCGCGGCCCGTGCCGCCAACTGGGTGCCGCCGGCCCCTGCACCTTGATCTTGCGGACCACGCCTTTGCCGACGCCGTCGGCGATGCGCTGCAGGATCTGCCGCTGCAGCAGGCGCAGCTGGGTCGCCCAGGCCGTCGACTCGGCCTGCACGGTCAGTTCTCCGTCGGACAGCGCGACCGGTTTGGTGTGCTCGGCGATGTCGCCACCGACCAGGCTCGTCCAGCGGGCGAAGACGTGACCGCCGGAGAGCCGGTCGTTCCACCCGTGGTCCGCGGCGATCCGCGAGGCCAGCCTGCCCAGCGGCTGCGGGTCGCGGTCGTCCGCTCCCGGCCCCGACCAGCGGCGGCGCCGCCGGGAACCACCGGCCCCGATGACGCTGCGCTTGGTCCGGCGCTTGGCCTTCGACTTCTCCTTGGCGGCCTGCAGCGCGGCCCGCGCCAGGTCCGATCCGTGCAGCTCAGCGCCGTCGGATCCGAGGGGCGTCGCGCCCGCCGCCGAGTCCTCGGAAGCGGTGGATCGCCCTGCGTGCTCGCCCGATGTCATCGAGTTATCCACACCATCCACAGCCTTATCCCCAGTTGTGGGTAACTTCGGGGAGGGCCCACTCACCCTGCGTGTTTCACCTGGCCGAGGGCCTGCCGACCCGTCACTCGACACGGCTGACCTCCCCGTCCCGAACGTCGAAGCGGGTACCGGCGAGCTCGGCGGGCACGTCCTCCCCCACCGCGGCGGTCACCAGCACCTGCTCGGCGTCCGCGACCAGCTCGGCCAGCCGCGAACGCCGCCGCCGGTCCAGCTCGGCGAACACGTCGTCGAGGATCAAGACCGGCTCCGCGCCATCCTCGGCGAGCAGGTGGTACGAAGCCAGCCGCAACGCCAGCACGAACGACCACGATTCGCCGTGGCTCGCGTAGCCCTTCGCCGGCAGCTCCCCGAGCACCAGGTCCAGGTCGTCGCGGTGCGGTCCGACCAGGGACACGCCCCGCTCCAGCTCCTGACCGCGCACCCGCTCCAGCTCCACGAGCAGCGCGGACTCCAGCGCGGCCCGGTCGGCCCGCGGCCCCATCGGCACGCCGTAGCCCTCCGGGAGCGAGTCGCCGAGGCTGCTGCGGTACCGCAGGTCCGCGACCCGCCCGGCGGGTGCGCTGTCCGTGCCCGTCTCGGCGACGCTGGCATAAGCGCTGGTCACGTGCGGTGCGATGTCGGCGACGAGGTCGAGCCGCGCCGCCAGCAGGTCCGCGCCGTGCTTGGCGAGGTGGCCGTCCCAGACCTCCAAGGTCCGCAGGTCCGGCGCCTGACCACCGCGCCGCGCGCCGCCCGCCGACTTCAACAGCGCGCTGCGCTGCCGCAGCACCCGCTCGTAGTCGGAGCGCACCCCCGCGTACCGCGGCGACCTCGACACCAGCAGCTCGTCCAGGAACCGGCGCCGCTCCCCCGGATCACCGCGCACCACCGCGAGGTCCTCCGGCGCGAACAGCACCGTCCGCAGGATGCCCAGCACGTCGCGGGGCTTGCCGGGCGCACCGCGGTTGATCCGCGCGCGGTTCGCCTTGCCCGGCGTGATCTCCAGGTCGACCAGCAGCTCCCGGCCGCCGTTGATCACCGAGGCCCGCACGAACGCCCGCTGCGCCCCGTAGCGCACCAGTGGCGAATCGCTCGACACCCGGTGCGACCCGAGGGTGGCGACGTAGCCCAAGGCCTCGACCAGGTTCGTCTTGCCCTGGCCGTTGGAGCCGACCAGCACGGTCGCGCCGGGTTCGAAGGTCAGGTCGGCCTGCGGCCACGAGCGGAAGTCGGTCACTTGCAGATGTCGGACGTACAAAGCGCTCCCACCGGATCGGGTCGCGCGAGCGGGACGCGCGCGGAACCGGCCGCAGCCGGGGGCGCCCCCGGCCGGGCACGTGGTGAGGTGACCCGCGCGGGATCACCTCACCGACATGTCACCGTGTCGACATGGCGACTCGGCGACTCAGCCCTCGTTGGTCTCCACCGCGTGCCCGCCGAACTGGTTGCGCAGCGCGGCGACGGCCTTCATCGCGGGCGAGTCGTCCTGCCGGGAGGCGAACCGCGCGTAGAGCGCGGCGGTCATCACCGGGGTCGGCACGGCGTTGCGCACCGACTCCTCCACCGTCCAGCGGCCCTCGCCGGAGTCCGAGACGTACCCGCGCAGCTTCTGCAGCTCCGGGTCCTCGTCCACCGCGCGCACCAGCAGGTCCAGCAGCCAGGAGCGGACGACGGTGCCGCGGCTCCACGCCTTGATCGTCGCCGGCACGTCGGTGACCACCTCGGAGGCGGCCAGCAGCTCGAAGCCCTCGGCGTAGGCCTGCATCAGGCCGTACTCGATGCCGTTGTGCACCATCTTCGCGTAGTGCCCGGCGCCGACGGGGCCCGCGTGCGCGAAGCCCTCCTCGCGCGGACCCTCCGGGCGCAGCGCGTCGAAGATCGGCAGCGCGCGTTCGATGTCCGCGGCGTCGCCGCCGGCCATCAGCCCGTAGCCGTTCGTCGCGCCCCACACCCCGCCGGACACGCCGACGTCGACGTACTTCACGCCGTGCTCGGCGAGCAGGGCCGCGTTCGCCTGGTCCTCGGTGAACCTGGAGTTGCCGCCCTCGATCACCAGGTCTCCTTCGGAGAGGACCTCGGCGAGGGCGGTGATGGTCTGCTTGGTGGGTTCACCGTGCGGAACCATGATCCACACGATGCGCGGGCCGGTCAGCCCGTTCGCCAGGTCGGCGATCGAGGCCACGTCGCTGACCTCTTGGTTCCGGTCGTAGCCGACGACCTCGTGCCCGGCGGCCCGCAGCCGCTCGCGCATGTTGAAGCCCATTCGGCCGAGACCCACAAGTCCCAGTTGCACCGGATCTTCCCCTTCGAGACTGGTTGTTGCCCGAGCCTGCCGTTCCGGCGCGACCCGGTGTCGCACGTGATCGGCGCCCGCGCGGATCGCGGCGAGCGCCGGGACCACCTCAGCCCGGCAGGCGCACCGGCATCAGCAGGTAGAGGTAGCCCTCGACCACCTCACCATCCTCCCCGACCGGTTTGAGCAACGCGGGGCGGTTGGATGTGGTGAACAGCATCTGGGCGCGGTCGGTCTTGAGCGCGCCCAGGCCGTCGAGCAGGTACGTCGGGTTGAACGCGATGGTCAGCGGCTCACCGGCGAGCTCCACCGGGAGCTCCTCTTCGGCGCTGCCCTCGTCGTCGCCACCGGCGGTCAGGCGCAGGCCGGAGTCGGAGAACTCCAGCCGCACCTGGGTGCCGCGCTCGGCGACCAGCGACACGCGCTTGATCGCTTCGACGAGCGGGGCCACGTCGATGATCGCGGTCGCGGCGGTCTCGGACGGCAGCAGCTGGCGGTACTTGGGGAACTCCGCGTCCAGCAGCCGGGTCGTGTTGCGCCGGGTCGTGCCGGACAGGCCGAGCAGGCCGTCGCCGGAGGCCAGCGAGATCTCGACCTTCGCGCCGGAACCGCCGAGGGTCTTGGCGGACTCGGCCAGGGTCTTGGCCGGGACGAGGATCGCGGTGTCGTTGATCGACTCGTCGGGCTCCCAGGTGAACTCCCGCATCGCCAGCCGGAACCGGTCGGTGGCGACCATGGTGAGCCGGTCGGCGTTGATCTCCATGCGGACGCCGGTGAGCATCGGCAGCGTGTCGTCCCGGCCGGCCGCGACCGCGACCTGGGCGACGGCGGCGGAGAACAGGTCGCCGGGGACCGCGCCGGCCCGCTCCGGCATCGCGGGCAGCTCCGGGTAGTCCTCGACCGGCATCGTCGGCAGGCTGAACCGGGAACTGCCGCAGGTGATCGTCACGCGCGAACCGTCGACGGTGATCTCGACGGGCCGGTTCGGCAGCGACTTGGTGATGTCGGCCAGCAACCGCCCGGAGACCAGCGTCTTGCCGGTGGAGTCGATGGAGGCCTCGGTCGTGACCTGGGCGGACACCTCGTAGTCGAAGCCGGAGATGGTCAGCGCTTCGCCGGAGCTCGCGTCCAGCAGCACCCCGCCCAGCACCGGGACCGGCGGCCGCGACGGCAGGCTGCGCGCGACCCAGGCGACGGCGTCGGCAAGACCGTCACGTTCCACGCGGATCTTCATCGATGTCCTTTCGGTTTCGGCCGAGGCCGGCTGCCGGGGAGAACGCTGCTGGCGCCGTGGGGGCGGCCAGCTCCGGGAGTGCTGTTGCTGCGTGCGGGGCTTTCGGAGGTCGGAGTTCCGCGACGTCGCTCGGGTGCGGGCCGCCTGAGACGGGCGGCACCTGGTTCGAGGCGCTTCGGAACTCGTCCCACGAGATGGCCGGGAGCTCGGGGCTCCGCTTCGCCACGACCATCGCGGGAGTCCCACCGTAGAGCGTTCGGCGTGATCGCCGCATCCGGGTCCTGGCTCTCGAAGCGGTCGGTTCGGGCCGCGGAGCCGAAGTTGTCCACTTGTCCACCGCCCCTCTCTCTTCTTTTTTTCTTCATTCAAAAGAAAAGAAAAGAGAGCAGTAGTAGTAAGGGTTGTGGGTTGTGGGGATAACCCTTGTTTTGGCAGCTCACGGCACCCGTTCAGCTGTGGATGGGGACTGGGGGTAACCGGTGGATGGTCTGAACGGGTCGTGGACAACTTGTGACCGCTCCGAGGTTGTCCACATTGAGCCCATGTTGTCCACACCTCCATCCACAGCTGACCCCCCAGTTGTACCCAGCCTCTGCGGATGAACCGGTGTTTCGGGCACCTCCACCGATCGGGTTGTGGGCAGATCTGTGGGTTTCCTGTGGCCAACCGGGGGATCGCCTGTGGGCAGGTCGGGGATCGTTGTGCACAGGGTGTGCATGGATTGGGGAAAACTCCAGGTCATACCTGGGGACAGCCGAGCTGTGGACAGCTCGGCCGCATCGCGGTTTTTCTGGCGAGGGGTGAGGGCAAGACCACTTCGCCTGTGCAGAAAAGTCGGCGTCCGCGAACGGCCCGCGTTCGGGTTCGGGCGCTCGATCCGTCGTGCCGCGTGCGCTGTGCGTCCAGTCGTGCGCGAAGCGTGCTGATTTCGGGTTCTCCACAGGCGCGCGCCAGCCGCCGGTGGCCGCACGGGGACCGCCGAGCGGTCGTTCGGGCCCGGTCGACGGTCGGATCTTTCTGCCGGAGCGGGGTGGAGCGACCTCGCAGGCTCGGCAGAAAGGTGCGGCGTCCGCGCTCGCGTGGGGAGGTCCCGGCGCGATGCCGCGAGCGAACGCCTCGGCGCCGGGGTAGGCGAGCCCGCAGGAGAACGCGACGAATTTTCTGCCGAGGCGGCCTGGTCGCGACCGGGGGCCCCGACAGAAAGATTCGGCGGATCCGGCCGGGAGGATCGGTCGCGGCGGCTCGGCCGGGCAGCACGCCGGCCGCGGCCATCCGAACCGCTGCCCGAGCGCTACGAGCGCCGTTCGGGGCGGACGTCGGCGGGCCGACGCCCGGCGACTTGAAGCAGTGACGTGCAGCGACTCAGTGATACCACTGAGACGTGCCGCTCAATGTTCCTCCGGGAGGATCGCTGATCCGCTCAGACACCGCCTGAAAAGGCTCCTGAGCAGGCATGACGTGGCGAACGGGCGATACTCGAACCAGCCGAGCCGCGAAGACCGCGCACCGCGCCGGGCGGGGCCGCGTGACGACGGTTCAGCCGCGCGACTGCTGCTTGATGCGGGAGGTCAGCTCCTGCACCTGGTCGTAGACCCGGCGGCGTTCGGCCATCTCCTTGCGGATCTTCTTGTCCGCGTGCATCACCGTCGTGTGGTCCCGGCCGCCGAAGCTCTGCCCGATCTTCGGCAGCGACGAATCGGTCAGCTCCCGGCACAGGTACATCGCGATCTGCCGCGCCTGCGCCAACGCCTTCGTCTTGCCCGGACCGCACAGGTCGTCGATGGTGACCGCGAAGTACTCCGCCGTCACGGCCATGATGGTCGGCGCGGTGATCTCCGGGGTCTGCGAATCGGGGATCAGGTCCCGCAGCACGATCTCCGCGAGCTGCACGTCCACCGGCTGCCGGTTCAACGACGCGAACGCCGTGACCCGGATCAGCGCCCCCTCCAGCTCGCGGATGTTGCGCTCGATGCGGGCGGCGATGAACTCCAGCACCTCGGCGGGCGCGGCCATCCGGTCCTGCGCGGCCTTCTTGCGCAGAATCGCGATGCGCGTCTCCAGCTCGGGCGGCTGGATGTCGGTGATCAGGCCCCACTCGAACCGCGTCCGCAGCCGGTCCTCCAGCGTGCGCAGCCCCTTCGGCGGCCGGTCGGAGGACACCACGATCTGCTTGTTCGAATTGTGCAGCGTGTTGAAGGTGTGGAAGAACTCCTCCTGAGTTCCTTCCTTGCCCTCCAAGAACTGGATGTCGTCGACCAGCAGCACGTCCACGTCGCGGTAGCGGCGCTGGAACGCCACCTGCCGGTCGTCGCGCAGCGAGTTGATGAAGTCGTTGGTGAATTCCTCCGTGGACACGTACCGCACGCGCATCCCGGGGAACAGCCGCTGGGTGTAGTGCCCCACGGCGTGCAGCAGGTGGGTCTTGCCCAGCCCGGACTCGCCCCAGATGAACAGCGGGTTGTAGGCGCGAGCCGGTGCTTCGGCCGCTGCGACCGCCGCCGCGTGGGCGAACCGGTTCGAGGCGCCGATGACGAAGGTGTCGAAGGTGTACTTCGCGTTCAACCGGGTCTGCGAGGTCGGCGGCGCGTGCTTCGGCGCGGTGAACGGCTGGCCCGGCGGGTGCTGCTCGGCGTGCTGCCCGCGGCCGAAGGTCGGCCACACGTTCGCCTCGGTCGGTGTGGAGTCCTCCTGGTCGGCGGACTCCTCCTCCACCTCGTCCTCGTCCTGCTCGGCGACGGGGTCCTGCGCCGTCGGCCACTGCTCGGCGTAGCGCTCCGGCTCGGCCCGGCCTTCGGTGGAGTACTGCGGCTCGGCCGAGTACTGGGACTCCTGGCCGTACTTCGGCTCGGAGGGGTATTGGGACTCCGGCGAGTAGGACGGCTCCGGGCTGTACTTCGGCTCCGGCGCGTACTGCGGTTCCGCGGCGTACTGCGTACCGACCTGCTTCGCGGGAAGCGAACCGCTGATCGAACCCTGCGCGGAGTTGCCGAACGCCTCCGGCCGGCGGGACTGCGCGGAGTAGGCAGTGGGGCCGCCGGCGATGTACGGCGAGGAGTCGTAGGCGATGCCGAACCCGGCGGGCCGCTCGGCCGCGGTCTCGGATCCGGTGCGGGCCGGGGTGTCGGGGCGTGCTTCCGGCGCGGCCAGCGGACGGGTCGGCGCGGGCACCGCGGTGTCGACCTTGACCGCGAGCGAGACCTCCCGGCCCAGCCGGCGCGAGAGCGCATCGGTGATCGGGTCGCGCAGCGCCCGCTCGATCGCTTCCTTCGCGAAGTCACTGGGAGCGGCCAGCAGTGCCGTACCATCCAGCAGGCCGATCGGCCGGGTCACGCGCATCCAGGCGCGTTGTTGCGGCGACAGCGTGCCGGAGGACAACTCCAGCACGACCTCGTCCCAGACCCGACCAAGCTCGGTTTGGTGGTCGGACACCCCTGCGCTCCCCTCGCCGGCACGTGACCCGCACCGTGACTCCCACACCTGTTGCCAGTGCGGCGCTGCCGGCGCGGGGTGATGATGAACTGGCTCCGCGAACGCCCGGGACAGGTATCCACAGAGTTATCCACAACTGTGCATGAAGGTACGGCAGCGAACCTCGGACATCCCCCCTGGGGCCCCGCCGCGGCTGCGATCCAGGTGACGCTCGGTGCCGACAGCTCCCACACCGCCGGGCGCGCATCGCAGGAGGGACAACCTAACAAGGCCGAGATCACCTCACAAGGCGGGTGTTCGCAGGCGTCGGGAGCCTCGCCGAGCACCCCGGTGACCGGGTATCGGAGCAGGCGGCGTAGCCTCGTGCAGTCCCCCGCCGCACGAGCGGGAATGTCGCCGCGCTTGGATTTCGCCAGATCTCCGAGCACAGTGCGCGGGGCACCACCCGGTGTCACCGCGTGCAGACTCCCCTCGTTAGCGGGGGTGAGCTCGACACGATGGCCGCTACGGCGGGCGGGGACATCTTGACCGAGCCATCGGGCCGAGCACGTGCCTGTTCCAACGGGCCTGAAGTAACGGGGAGATCCACCGTGAGCAAGGGCAAGCGCACCTTCCAGCCGAACAACCGTCGCCGTTCCCGGAAGCACGGGTTCCGGCTTCGCATGCGTACCCGCGCCGGTCGCGCCATCGTGTCCGCGCGTCGCCGCAGGGGCCGCAGCTCGCTGACCGCCTGATTAGCGGCCAGTGCTGCCCGCGGCCGCCCGGCTGACCACTAGCCAGGAGTTTCGCCTGGCGGTCCGTCGTGGCCGCCGTGCGGGTCGTGCCCGGCTGGTGGTGCACCTGCTGACACCGAACGCGGTGGCTCGGACCGAGGTCCGAGGCGCCGCGGCCGGTTCCGCACGTCCTGAGGTCGGCGCGGCGCCGAGCGGGTCGGATCGAGATCGCCGGGATTCGGCGGTGGACGACTCCGATCGTGCGGCGCGTCCGGAGCCTGCTCCGGGGCGCTCCACCGAGGCCGCGCTGCCCGACTCGGGCGGTCCTGGTGCGGAACCAGCGGCGTCGTCCGCGGAGAACTCGCGGCCGACTTCGGACATCGAACCCACTCGGGATACCGGCGAACCGGCCCGCGTGGGTTTTGTCGTGAGCAAAGCCGTGGGCAACGCGGTGCTGCGGCATCGGGTGACCCGGCGGCTCCGGCACCTGATGCGTGACCGCCTTCCACTGCTGCCCGCTGGCACACTGGTGGTGGTGCGGGCACTCCCTCCAGCCGCGAACGCACCGAGCCGTGATCTCGGATCGGATCTTGACGCGGCGCTGCGCAAACTGCGCGTGGCGCAGCCCGGCGGTCCGGTGGCGAGTTCCAGATAGCGGCGGAGGCCCCGGATGTCGGAATCGCATGACCACGGCGGACCAGCACGGCCGAGCCCGGCCGCCTGGCTGCTGCTGGGGCCGGTGCACGTGTACCGCAAGATCATCTCGCCGCTGCTCCCGCCGACCTGCCGGTTCTACCCGAGCTGCAGCGCCTACGCGGTCGAAGCGCTGACCGTGCACGGAGCGCTCTACGGTAGTTGGCTCACTGCGCGGCGGTTGTTGCGCTGCGGCCCATGGCACCCCGGCGGCCTCGACTTCGTCCCACCTCGGCGGGACCGCGCCGGGCGCTCGGCGGCCGAGCCGGGCGAAGCGCCCCGACCCCCCGCGGAGGACTAGTGCTCGACTTCATCTACTACCCGGTCTCGGCGATCCTCTGGTTCTGGCACGAGATCTTCGGCTTCGTCCTCGACCCCGCCAGCGGGTACGCCTGGGCGCTGTCGGTGGTGTTCCTCGTCTTCACCTTGCGAGCGCTGCTGTTCAAGCCGTTCGTGCACCAGGTGCGGTCGATGAAGAAGATGCAGGAGTTCGCCCCGCAGGTCCGCTCCCTGCAGGAGAAGTACGGCCACGACAAGCAGCGGCTCGCGCAGGAGATGCAGAAGCTCCAGCAGGAGCAGGGGTTCAACCCGATCTCCGGTTGCCTGCCGATGCTGGTGCAGGTGCCGGTCTTCATCGGCCTGTTCCACGTGCTCAACGGGTTCCGCCCCGGCGCGGAGTCGAACTTCGTGTTCGGCAAGGAGGAGGTCGCCTCCTTCGTGTCCGCCGATCTGTTCGGCGCGAAGCTGTCGAACACGATCAGCCAGACGCCCGAGGTGCTCGCGGCCTTCGGCACGGACCGGACGTCGATGCTGATCGTCGGTGTGCCGCTGATGATCGCGGCGGCGATCGCCACCCACTTCACCTCGCGGCACTCGGTGCAGCGCCAGACCGCTGAGGCGGCGCAGAACCCGCAGACCGAGATCATGAACCGCATGGTGCTGTGGGTCTTCCCGATGTTCGCGATCATCGGTGGCCCGTTCCTGCCGCTGGCGATCCTGCTGTACTGGCTCGCCAACAACTTCTGGACCTTGGCCCAGCAGCGGATCGTCTACACCCGCATCGACCGCGAAGAGGCCGAGTCCGCGGCTGCGGCGACCGTGATCGACGGGACCGCGGTCACCACGACCGCCTCGGAGGCGTCGACCACCGCGGCCCCGACGCCGGAGATCGCTCCCGCTCCCGCTCCGGCTCCGGCGAGCGACGCGGAGCGGACGACCGCGGAACCGGGCGAGCCAGCCCGCGGCGAGGAAGCCGAGGACGCCTCCCCTGCGCCGGCCGCCACCACAGACCAGCCCGGTGATGCCCCCGGGGTGCTCGAAGACCGTTCCCGCGACAACCGGCCAGGCGAGTCCCGCTGATCGACGTCGCGTACCCCTGGAGAGGAGACGCCCAGTGTCTGAAACCGTGCAGGAACCGACCAAGGTCGAGGAGTCGGCGGAGTCCACGCCGAACGCCGACCAGGAGCGCAGCAATACCGAGACCCTGCTCGTCCAAGAGGGCGACGTGGCCGGTGACTACCTGGAGCGGCTGCTCGACCTGCTGGACTACGACGGTGACATCGACCTCGACGTCGAGGCCGGCCGCGCGGTCGTGAGCATCGAGGGCGGCGGCGATCTGGAGAAGCTGGTCGGCTCGCGCGGCCAGGTCTTGGAGGCGCTGCAGGAGCTGACCCGGCTCGCGGTGCAGCAGGACACCGGGGTGCGCAGCCGGCTCATGCTGGACGTCGCCGGGTGGCGCGCGGGTCGGCGCGAGGAGCTCAGCACGCTCGGCCGCACCACGGCCGAAGAGGTGCTGGAGTCGGGCAACGAGGCGCGGTTGCGTCCGATGACCCCCTTCGAGCGGAAGATCATCCACGACGCGGTCGCAGCGGTGGACGGCGTGCACAGCGAGAGCGAAGGCGAAGAGCCGAGTCGCAAGGTCGTCGTGTACAAGTCCAGCTGACCCACTGCCCGCGTGGCGACGCGGGTGCTCGATCAGGACGCCCGGCCGGGATCTCCCGGCCGGGCGTCTTCTTGTCCGCGACCCGTTCGCGTGTGAACCGAACCCGTTGTTCGTGGAGCCCGGCGACCACTTCCGGTCGCCGAGTCGTCTCCCGTCACTCCCCCGCCGCCTCGTGTCGTGCCCGCATCCGACCGCGCCGTCTGGGCGTCCCGGTTTCACGTGAAACGGCGCCATCGCTCCCCCGGGACTGCGTTTCACGTGAAACCGCGGAGCTCCTGTCGGGCGCGTTTCACGTGAAACCAGGTGCGAGAGCAAGAGCGACTTCGGGCTGAGATGATGAAGGGCGTCGCGCGGACCCCTTGATCCGGTCCCGTGTTTCACGTGAAACCAGAGCGCCGCCCGTTGAGCCCGTTCCACGTGAAACAACTCCGTACCGACTTGGTGGACGCGCCCCGTTCCACGTGAAACAACGAGAACAGGATGGAAGACTGTGATCGCAGCAGAAGGTGATCCGATCCCGGTTCCGGCGGCCGCTCAAGCGGTCTTCGGCGATCGTCTTCCGGGAGCGGAGCGGTTCGCCGCGATGCTCGCCGAGCAAGGTGTGCGACGCGGACTGATCGGCCCACGCGAACTGGACCGACTGTGGGACCGCCATCTGTTGAACTCTGCGGTACTCGCGGAGTTGCTGCCACCGAATTGCCGTGTCGTGGACGTAGGCTCAGGGGCAGGGTTGCCGGGCATCCCGCTGGCGATCGCTCGCCCCGATATCGAGCTGGTTCTGCTGGAGCCGATGGCTCGACGAGTGGCATGGCTGCGGGAAGTCGTCGAGGAACTGGATCTCTCCGTAGAGGTGGTGCGTGGGCGTGCCGAGGAAGGCCCGGTGCGTGATCGGCTCGCCGATCAGGACGTGGTCACCGCTCGGGCCGTGGCACCGATGGAGCGCCTCACCGCGTGGTGCCTTCCCCTGCTGCGTCCCGGCGGGCGGCTGCTCGCGTTGAAGGGATCCACCGCTGCGGAAGAACTGGAACGCGATGCGGCCGCGATTCAAGCGGCCGGTGGCAGCCACGGTGAAGTGAAGTCGTGTGGCGATGAAGTGCTCGATGTACCGACGACGGTCGTCGTCGTGGAGCGGGTGTCCCAGAAAGCGCCCGGTCGGCGTCGTGACGGCGGCCGTAGAGCGAGGAAGGATCGTGGACGGTGACGGAGTCGAACGGAGCGGATCGTGTTTCACGTGAAACGAAGGGGCGCGTGATGGGTTCCATGCGTTTTCCTTCGGGAGCGGAAGAGCGCGTTCAGCAGGTGAATGAAGCATTCCCCGCGGATGGCGTGGGCTGGACTCCGATCATGGAAGAAGCTCAACGGGCCACCCGGGTGCTGCACCCCGAGACGATGCAGCTGCCCCGACCGGACCGGCGGCGGATCCTCACGGTCGCCAACCAGAAGGGCGGCGTGGGCAAGACGACGAGCACGGTGAACCTCGCGGCCGGATTGGCGGTGCAGGGGCTGAAGGTCCTCGTGATCGACCTGGACCCACAGGGGAACGCGAGCACCGCGCTCGGCGTGGACCACCGGTCCGGCGTCCCCTCGGTGTACGAGGTGCTGCTCGGCGAGATCAGCATCGCGGACGCGGCGGCCGTGAGCACCGAGTCGCCGAACCTCTACTGCGTCCCGGCGACGCTCGACCTGGCCGGCTCCGAGATCGAGCTGGTGTCGATGGTCGCGCGGGAGGGGCGTCTCAAGGAGGCGCTCAAGTCCGACGCGATCGAGCAGATCGCCCCCGACTACGTCTTCATCGACTGCCCGCCGTCGCTCGGCCTGCTCACGGTGAACGCGATGGTCGCGGCGCACGAGGTGCTGATCCCGATCCAGTGCGAGTACTACGCGCTGGAAGGTCTCGGGCAGCTGCTCCGCAACATCGAGCTGGTGCAGGCGCACCTGAACCCGGCGCTGTGGGTCTCGACGATCCTGCTGACGATGTACGACGGTCGCACCAAGCTGGCGGATCAGGTGACCAACGAGGTCCGCGGCCACTTCGGCGAGCTGACGCTGCGGACGGTCATCCCGCGCAGCGTGAAGATCTCCGAGGCGCCGGGATTCGGGAAGACGGTGCTGAATTACGATCCCGGTTCGCGGGGTTCGATGAGCTACCTGGATGCGGCGAAGGAGATCGCCGAGCGGGGTGTGGAGAGGAAGACGGCATGACCGAACGCAAGGGTGGTTTGGGGCGCGGTCTCGCGGCGCTGATTCCGAGCGGACCTCCTGCCGAAGACGGCGGCTCTTCCACCGGAGTCACCGTCCGCGGGTCCGGCTTCACGCCACCCTCCTCCCCTATCTCGGGGGATGGTGCGAGCGCGCCGGAGCCGGTTTCACGTGAAACGAGCGGCGGAACGGTGGCGGGCGCGACGTACCGGGAGATCGTGACCGCGTCGATCACGCCGAACCCCCGGCAGCCGCGGCAGGTCTTCGACGAGGAGGCGCTGGCCGAGCTGGAGCACTCGATCCGCGAGTTCGGCCTGATGCAGCCGATCGTGGTGCGTGAGGTCGAGCCGGATCAGTTCGAGCTCATCATGGGTGAGCGGCGGTGGCGCGCTTCGCAGCGCGCCGGCCTGGAGGTCATTCCGGCGATCGTCCGGGAGACCCAGGACGACGCGCTGCTGCGGGACGCGTTGCTGGAGAACATCCACCGCGTGCAGCTGAACCCACTGGAGGAAGCGGCGGCGTACCAGCAGCTGCTGGACGAGTTCGACGTGACGCACGACGAGCTGGCCGAGCGCATCGGCCGGAGCCGTCCGGTCATCACGAACACGATCCGCCTGCTGCGGTTGCCGATGCCGGTGCAGCGGCGGGTCGCCGCCGGGGTGCTCTCGGCGGGACATGCTCGCGCGCTGCTCGCCTTGGACGACTCGGGCGGCCAGGAGGAGTTGGCCTCGCGGATCGTCGCCGAGGGCCTGTCGGTGCGGGCGACCGAGGAGGCGGTGACCCTCAAGAAGAGCGAGGGCCCCGCGAAGGAGAAGCCGGCTCCGCGCAAGCAGCTGCAGTCCCCCGGCCTCCAGGGGTTGGCGGAGAAGCTCTCGGATCGCTTCGACACGAAGGTCAAAGTGGATCTGGGGAAGCGGAAGGGCCGGATCGTCGTGGAGTTCGGGTCGGTGGACGACCTGGAGCGGCTCGCCGAGTTGTTGTTGCCCGGAGAGGCCGAAAAGCTCCGTGAGATCCGCGAAGGATGACACCGGGGCCTTTCGTCACGGTGACGATCAATATTTTGGGTGATATGTCGGTATCTGCGACGTAGGTCGACCGCGGATCCCGACGGGCCTTCGATGCCGCGAATCGCCGCGGGTCGATCGCCGATCACGCCGACGACGTTCCGCGTCGGCGCCCCGCCGGTAGCCGGGTTCGGCTCGGCGGTGGAAACGAACAAAGAAGAGCCGCCGATGTAACGAGACATCGGCGGCTTGCTTCGGAGCGGCTCCGGTCGACCCCGGCGGCGACCACTCCCCTGTTGCGTTGTTTCACGTGAAACGCGGCGCCGTCGTTCCGGTCGCCGCGCGCGGATCAGTTCCCGCGCGTGATCGCCTTCTCGACGAGACCGGCGAACACCTCGCCGAGCGAACGGTCCGCAGCCTCCACGGCCATCGGGAACAACGACGTCTCCGTCAGGCCGGGCGACACGTTCACCTCCAGGAAGTGCGGCACCCCGTGCTGGTCGATGATCGCATCGGTCCGGGACACGTCACGCAGCCCGAGCAGCTTGTGTGCCGCGACCGCCAGCTCCCCCGCGCGGGCCGCGACTTCGGGCGCCAGGTCGGCCGGTGCCTCGTAACTGGTGAGCCCGGCGGTGTAGCGGGCCGTGTAGTCGTACACGCCGTCGGCCGCTTCGATGCGCACCGCGGGAAGCGCCTCCGGGCCGTCCGCGGTGTCCACCACGCTCACAGCGACCTCGACGCCTTCGATGAACTGCTCGACGAGCACGGTGTCGCCGTAGGCCAGCGCGCCCACCATCGCCGAGGGCAGCTCCGAGGCTTCTCGGACCACTCGCGCCCCCAGCGCCGAACCGCCCTGATCCGGCTTGAGCATCAGCGGCAGACCCAGCTTGCCGACCAGCGCGTCCAGCACCGCTTGGGCGCCGAGCTCGCGGAACGTGGCGTGCGGCAGCACAACCCAGTCCGGGGTGCTCAGGCCGGCACGGGCGAGCTCGGCCTTCGCGGTCGGCTTGTCCCAAGCTCGGCGGCACGCCCGCTGGTCGGTGCCGACGTACGGAACGCCGAGCATGTCCAGCACGGACTGCACGGCACCGTTCTCACCTTCGCCGCCGTGCAGCGCGATGATCACGGCGTCCGGCCGCTCGTCCTGGATTCGCGTGACCAGCCGGGAATCGGCGTCCCACTCCCCCACGGTCATGCCGACGGAGCGCAGCGCGGTGGACAGCCGACGTCCGGAGCGCAGCGACACCTCGCGCTCGTGCGACAACCCACCGGACAGCACGGCGACCCAACGATCGGACATTGGTCGAACACCCCTGAAAGTAAGAGTCCACTGCGCACCAGGTGCGCAGTGGACCGATCGAATCGTGCGGCAGGAACGAGGTTACGCCGTGTCCGGAGAGGGAGCTTCGGGGCCGGAGACCGAGCGCTGCGGCACGCTGCCGAAGGTCCGCACCAGCTCCATCTCGTCGGTGAGCGTGTTGGCGAGCCTGCGGACGCCCTCACGGATGCGCTCCGGCGTCGGATAGCAGTAGGACAGCCGCATCTGCCGCGAGCCCAGCGCGTCCGCGTAGAAGCCGGTGCCCGAGGCGTAGGCGACCCGCTGGGTCACGGCCCGCGGCAACATCGCCTTGGTGTCCACGCCTTCCGGCGCGGTGAACCACACGTAGAACCCGCCGTCGGGCTTGGTCCAGCTGCAGCCTTCCGGCATGTGCTGCTCCAGCGCGCTGAGCATCGCGTCGCGGCGTTCCCGGTACTGCTCGCGGAAGGTCTTGATCTGGCCCTTCCAGTCGTGCGTGCTCAGGTAGCGGGACACGATCATCTGGTTCAGCGTGGGCGGGCACAGCGTCGCCGACTCCGCGGCGAGCACCAGCTTCTCGCGCACCGCGTGCGGGGCGAGGACCCAGCCGACGCGCAGTCCGGAGGCGAAGGTCTTGGAGAACGAACCGAGGTAGACCACGTTGTCCGGGTCCAGGCTGCGCAGCGCCGGGTAGGTCTGGCCGTCGAAGCCCAGCAGCCCGTACGGGTTGTCCTCCAGCACGAGGATGTCGTGGTGGCGGCAGATCTCCAGGATCTCGGCGCGGCGCTGCACGGCGAGCGTGACGCCGCCGGGGTTGTGGAAGTTCGGGATGGTGTAGAGGAACTTGATCCGCTCACCGCGGCTGGTGACCTCGGAGATCGCGTGCCGCAGCGCTTCCGGCTGCAACCCGTCGTCGTCCATCGCGACGTGCACGACCTTCGCCTGGTAGGCGTTGAAGGAGCCGAGCGCGCCGACGTAGGAGGGGCCTTCGGCGAGGACGACGTCGCCCGGGTCGCAGAACAGCCGCGTGACCATGTCCAGGGCCATCTGGGAGCCGACGGTGACCATCACGTCGTCGGGATGCCCGGTGATGCCTTCCATGGCCATGATCTCGCAGATCTGCTCGCGCAGTTCCGGAACGCCGTGCGCCGAGCCGTACTGCAGCGCGGCCTGCCCGTCGACGGAGATCAGCCGGGAGACCTCGGTGGCCAGCGAGTCCAGCGGCAGCGCGGCCAGGTTCGGCATGCCGCCGGCCAGCGAGACGACCTCGGGGCGACTCGCCACGGCGAACAGCGCCCGGATCTCCGATGCGGTCATGCCTGCGGTGCGCTGGGCGTACCGGTCGCGGTGCGCGTCGAGGTTGCGCGCCGCTCCCGCCTGCTGGACCGCTGCCTCCTGCTGGGGGCTCGGCTGCGGCTGATCGGTCGGGTTGCTGCCGTGATCGGACATTCCGCGCTCCGGTGGATCGGGTGTGCGCTGTAGTGATCGTCTCCTGTTACCACGAGGTGACGGTCGCGCGAGTCTATCTGTGCTATCGCGTCCGGCGGTCGCTTGTGTAACGGGCGCCTCGCACAAACCGGCTTGACGGTAACCCATCTCACCATTTCGGGGGGCACTGGGAAGGGTGAGGAGCTTCCGGCGGCAGGAGGCGGCGGCTTATCCTGGCCACGAGCCCCACCTGCCATGCGTGGGTTCTTGGCGGATTCGCAGGAGGTCAGGGTGTCGCGACGCGTCGTAGGCGTCACGCTGGACAACCTCGACCACTTGCCACCGAAGTGTCGTCGCTGCGTGTTCTGGGAACTCGCGCCGCACATCCGGGAGCAGGCCGAGGAGTTCGGCGAAACCGGCCTCGAAAAAGAGGCCTGGGTGTCCAACGTGCTGCTGGACTGGGGATCCTGCGGCCGCGTGCTGTACGTGGACGACGTGCCTGCCGGCTATGCGCTGTACGCCCCGCCCGCCGCGGTGCCGCGCGCCGCCGCGTTCCCGTCCGGCCCGGTCAGCGCGGACGCGGTGCTGCTCACCGCGTTGCGGGTGATCCCGGAGTTCGAGCACGGCGGGCTGGGCCGGGTGTTGCTGCAGAACGTGGCGAAGGATCTGACCAAGCGCGGAGTCCGCGCGATCGAGGCGTTCGGCGATCTGCACGAGGACGACGAGGGCTGCCTGGTCCCGGCGGGATTCCTGCAGCAGGTCGGGTTCAAGACCGTCCGCCAGCACCCGAAGTGGCCGCGCTTGCGGCTGGAGCTGCGCACGGCGATCTCCTGGAAGGAAGACGTCGAAGCGGCTCTGGAGCGGCTGCTGAGCACGGTCTCGGTGAAGACCGCCGAGCCCGCGCTCGGCTGACCGTCCTTGTTTGATCTTGGCTTGAGTAGCGGGTCGGGCGGCGGAACCTCAGCGGCTCCCTCGCTGCGGGATCGATTCCTCATGTATGCCGTACACGGCGAAATCGCTGTCCTCGCGAGGAAGCCGCTGAGAACCCGCCGGTGGTCGGTTTGCTCTGGCTGGTCGCCGCTCACAGGACAACGACCGACGACGCCGCTCACCTGGAAGGGCAAGATCAAAGACAGGAAGTGAACCCGCCGGAGCCCGCGCCGTGCGGCGCAGGCGGGCCAGACGTCGTCCTCAGGCGCCTTCGGCTCGGGTGAGTTCGTGGCGCAGCAGGTCGTCGAAGGTGAAGGTGCCCGTCGGCTGGTCGTCCTTGCCGAGCAGGTAGAGCCGTTTCACGGCGACCAGCAGGCCTTCGGCGATGATGTCCCGGAACGCGGGGTCGAGCAGCCGCCGCCGGTCCTCGGGGTTGGTGAGGTAACCGATCTCGGTGCGCACCGCGGGCATCCGGGTGAGGCGCAGGACCTCCCACGTCTTCGGGTGGATGCGGCAGTCGAGCATCCCCGTGCGCGCGACGATCTCGCGCTGCAGGAAGCCGGCCAGCGCCTCCCCCACCGTGGAGGTGGTGCCGTTGCCGGTGCCGAAGTGGAAGCTCGACACGCCCTGCGCCGCGGGCGCCGAGTTGGCGTCCATGTGCAGCGACAGGAACAGGTCGGCACCCGCTTCGTTGGCGAACCCGGCGCGGTCGGCCTCCGGCGGGCAGGAGTGCGGCCCGCGCGTGATCAGCGCTTCCATCCCGGTGGCGACCATGCGGCCTTCGAGCCTGCGGACCAGGTCCCAGGCGAGGTCGGCTTCGTTGACGCCGCCCACGGTCACGCCGCGGTCGGTGCCGCCGTGGCCGGGGTCCAGCACGATGCGCTTGCCGCGCAGCAGCGGACCGGAGCGCCGGACCTTCTCCTGCTCCCGCAGGTAGACGGGGCGACCGCCGCGGACCTTCGGGGCGAGCTGCTTGAGCGCGCGCAGCGTGTTCGGGCCGCAGATGCCGTCGTTGCCGAGCCCGTAGTCGCGCTGGAAGCTGCGCAGCGCCTGCTCGGTCTGCCACCCGAAGATGCCGTCGGGCCTGCCCGCGTCGAAGCCGAGTTCCAGCAGCCGCTCCTGCAGCGCGAACACGTCGTCGCCGCTGATGGGCTTGGACACGAGGTAGGCCAGGGACCGGTCGCCCAGGCGCCAGCGCGCGTCGATCAGGGCGCGGTAGGTGGCGGGGCCGACGACGCCGTCGGTGATCAGGCCACGTCGCTGCTGGAAGACGCGCACCGCGTGTTCCACCGCCGCGTCGAAGTTCGCGGGGCCGGTGGCGGTTCCGTTTGGGGGGGCCGGTAGGAGACCCAGCGCAGCAAGGGTGTTCCTGATCTCGGCAACGGCCGGACCGACGTCACCGCGGTGGAGCAGCTGCATGCACTCCTCGCTCGATTCAGGCGCCGGTGGTGGATCCGGCGCGTAGGACGGTCGTACTCCCCCGATGTCCACTTCTGGGTGGATGGGTTCGGACGGGAACCCACCGGCTCATTGTGCCTTGCCTGCAATGCAGCGGCGCTGCGGGCCGCTCGCAGGCGCCCGCGCATGGGATGACCTCCCACGCTTCGCCGAGAACGGCGAAACCCCGCACATCTCCGCGCGGTGGCGGGGATCTGCGGGGTTCCGGCTCGGTGCGCGGCGGTCAGCGCCGCATCACAGGTAGTCCTTCAGGTCTTCCAGCAGCGCGGCCTTCGGCTTGGCGCCGACGATCTGCTTGACCGGCTCGCCGCCGGAGAACAGCAGCAGGGTCGGGACGCTCATCACCTGGTAGTCGCGGGCGACCGACGGGTTCTTGTCGATGTCCAGCTTGGCGATCGTGATGCCCGGGTTCTCGTCGGCGATCTCCTCCAGGACGGGCGCGACCATCTTGCACGGGCCGCACCAGGTCGCCCAGAAGTCGACCAGGACGGGCTTGTCGCTGCCCAGCACGTCGTCCTTGAACGAGCCGGCGTCCACGGTCACGGTGTTCTCGGCCATGTCATCTCCCTCGGTGTGAATTCAGGTCGGTCCAGCGCTCAGCGCGCCGCGGCGGTCTCGGTCGCAGGTGCGTAGCCACCGCCGACGTGTTCGGCCGCGACGTGCGCGGACTCGCTCACCTCGTGCTCGGCGAGCCACCGCTCGGCGTCCATCGCCGCCGAGCAGCCGGAACCGGCGGCGGTGATGGCCTGCCGGTAGGTGTGGTCGACGAGGTCGCCCGCGGCGAACACGCCGGGGATGCCGGTGTGCGTGGTGGGCTGCTGGACGGCGACGTAGCCCTCGTCGTCGACCTCGACCTGGTCGCGCACGAGTTCGCTGCGCGGGTCGTGGCCGATGGCGACGAACATGCCGGTGACGTCGAGCTGCGAGTCCTCACCGGTCACGGTGTCGTGCAGCTTCAGGCCGGTGACGGCGTTGTCGCCGAGCACCTCGGTGACCGCGGCGTTGGTGCGCCAGCGGATCTTCTCGTTGGCCTTGGCCCGCTCCAGCATGATCTTGGAGGCGCGGAACTCGTCGCGGCGGTGGATGATCGTCACCGAGTCCGCGAACTTGGTGAGGAACGTGGCCTCCTCCATCGCGGAGTCGCCACCGCCGATGACGGCGATGTGCTGCTCGCGGAAGAAGAAGCCGTCGCAGGTCGCGCACGCCGAAACGCCGTGGCCGAGCAGCTTCTCCTCGCCGGGGATGCCCAGGTAGCGGGCCGCCGCGCCCATCGCCAGGACGATCGCCTTGGCGCGGTACTCGACGCCGTTGGCGGTGACCTTCTTCACGTCGCCTTCGAGGTCGATGTGCTCGACGTCCTCGGCGCGCAGCTCACCTCCGAACCGCTTCGCCTGCTCCCGCATCTGCTCCATGAGATCGGGGCCCATGATGCCGTCCCGGAAACCGGGGTAGTTCTCCACGTCGGTGGTGGTCATCAACGCACCACCGAACTGCGTTCCCTCGAAGACCAAAGGCTGGAGTTCGGCCCGTGCGGCGTACACCGCAGCGGTGTAACCGGCGGGGCCGGAGCCCACGATGATGAGGTTGCGGACGTCGTCGGTCACCGCGCCCCTTTCGTTGTCGCGTGCCGCCCGCCGCGCTGAACGCGCGAGCGTACTCGGGTCAACGCGATCCTAGGCGCGTGTGTTCCCGGCTCCGCCGCGCGTGACGAGCCTGACCCGCTCAGCCTCCCAGGGTGCTGTCGGAGATCGTCGCGGGGCGGTCCGGGCCGCAGTCCTGGCCGACGACGAGGATGCGGAACCGGCCGATCCCGCCGCCTTGCAGCACCAGCGCCCTGGCCGGTTCGCCGTCGATCGTGACTTCGCGGGCGCCGAGCGGATTTCCGCTGCTCACGCCGTTGGCCTGCAGGCAGCCGAGCAGCTGTTCGGGGTCGGCGAGCGCGCCGTACTGCTCGGAGCCGAGCGCTTCGCCGAGCCGGTCCGCCGGGAAGGCGTCTCCGCGCAGCGCCAGCGGCGGCGGACCGTCCTGGGGCGGCGGCGCGGCGGCGTTGTCGGTGTCCCCCTGCAGGATTCCGCCGGTGCCGAGCACCACGATTCCCGTCACCGCGGCGGCCGCGGTGAGCAGGCCCGCCGTCCAGCCCGCGCGCTTGCGCCTGCGCCGGCGAGCGGCGGCGAGGTCGAGCACCGGAGCGGGTTCGGGTTCGACGGGCTGACCCGCGGTTCCGGCGGAGTTCGGGTTCTCGCCCTCGGGTGCCATGGCCCAGGAACGCAGTTCCGCCTCGAGCGCTTCGTCCAGCTTGGCCGCGACGTCGTCGGGCACGGTCGGAGCCGGCAGCTCCGCCAGTTCGGCGCTGGTGGCTTCCAGCGCGGCGAGCAGTTCGCTCGCCTCCGGGTCGGCCTGGATGCGCGGCAGCAGCTCGTCGGCCACGTCCTGATCGAGCACTCCCGCGTGCAGATCGGCCACCAGATCCAGCGACCACGGTGGGCCTTGCGGCGTTTCGGGGCGCCGTTGTTCGCCGCTCATCGTCCCTCCCGTCGACGCTTGGCGTTGGCGTCATCTGGGACGTTCGCATCCGCACTCGGGTTCCGCAGGTGTCCCAGAAGTTTCGCCAGCTTCACCCGGCCGCGGGCGCAGCGGCTCTTCACGGTGCCTTCGGCGACGCCGAGGATGGCGGCGGTGTCGGACACCGAATAGCCCTCCACGTCGACCAGCACGATCGGCGCGCGCTGCTCCTCGGGGAGGGCGGCCAGCGCGTCCTGCACGGCCATCCGGGTGTCCTGCTCCTCGATCGCGTCGCGCGGAACGGCCGGCTCGGCCGGCCCGGTATCGGGCAAGGGCACCGTCGGTCTCGCCTGGCGCCTGCGGATCCGGTCCAGGCAGGCGTTCACCACGATTCGGTGCAACCAGGTGGTGACCTGGGATTCCGCTCGGAACGATCCGGCGTTGCGGAACGCGGAGATCATCGCGTCCTGCAGCGCGTCGGAAGCGTCCTCGTGATCGCGCATGGTGCGCAACGCGACCGCCCACAACCGATCGCGGTGCCGGCGGAACAACTCGGCGAACGCGTGTGGGTCACCGCTGGTGTGCGCCGCTATGAGGTCGGCGTCCGATCTGACGGGGGCAGACACGTCTGAGCACTCTACTGATCGTGAGGTCGCCCACGATCACCGCGCCGCGGCCCGCGCGGGACCAGGACCGGGTTCGGTCCCGCGCGAACCGGAGGCGTGCTGCTCAGGCCGCCGTGCCGGAGATGCTGATCTCGTTGATCCGGGTCTGGAACTTGCCGCCCGACGGCGAGATCTGCGTCAGCCACACGATCACGTTCTGGGTGGGCTGCGCCGCGTCGATCGGGATCGTGGTCTTGCCCGCGGCCAGCGTCTGCTGCCCGAGCAGCGGGCTGGAGTCGAAGTTCGGGCTGGTGCCGTCGGCCGCCCGGATCTCCACCACGGTGCCCGCGCTGGGCGAGTCGATGACCACTTCGCGGACCGTCGTCGGCGCCGAGAAGCTGAGCACCGTGCCGGTGCCCGACTTGAACCCGTTGCCGAACTGGTCGTTGTAGGAGTCGGTCGCCCAGGACGTCGACGGGTCGCCGTCGAACAGGTTGCCGATCTTGCCGGGGCTGTCCGGGGTCTGCTCCTTGACGAACGGGGTCCCGCCGGTTACCTGGACCGGGACGGCCTGGTCCGGGGTCGGTGCGGGCTGCTGCGCGTTGTCGTCGCCCAAGGTCACCGACGGGCCTTCGGCCTCCGGGTTGCCCGCGAACATGCCGATGAGGTTGGCGACGATCCAGCCGACGACGAGCAGCGTGGCCACCGCCAGGGCGCCGACGCTGATCGCCAGCTTCTTGCGCTTGACCTTGTCCGGCTTGGGGTCCTGGGTGCTCCAGACCTCGTTGGTCTGCGTCGCGCCGCCCGCGGGTCCGGACTGCACGGCCGAGGACGAGGCCTCGAACGTGGCGTGCTGCTCCAACACCCGCAGCACCGCTGCACCGGTGCGGACGCCGCCGGTGGTGCCGTGCGTGTCGGGGCTGCCGAGGGCGCGCAGGGCGACCGTGGACAGCTCCAGCGGCACCGTCGGGCGCAGCGTGCGCGGCGCGACGATGGTGCCGTCCGGTCCGGTCGGCGCGGTCGCCAGGCCTTCGGGGGCGGAGTCCAGCGCCCAGCGCCCGGTCAGCAGCAGGTACAGCGCGGCACCGAGCCCGCGCACGTCGTCGCTGGAGCTCGCGGTGGACAGCGGCCCAGGGAAGGCCATCCGGATGTCGCCTTCCGGCGTCACCCGGATCCGCTGCGGGTGGTCCGCGCCGAGCACCAGCCCGGCGTGGTGCGCGGCTTCGACAGCGGCGGCCAGCGGTTGCAGCAGCCGCGCCGCGGTGCCCGGCTGCAGCGGCCCGTCCCCGATCAGCTCGATCAGGTCGGTGCCGTGCGTCCATTCGGCGATGACGACGCCGAGCACGCCCTGCGGGTCACCTGGTGCTGGTGTCACGACGTCGAGCACCCGCGCGACGCCGACGTGGTTGAAGGTGCTGGCGTGCATCGCGCGTTCCAGCGTGCGCCGCGCGCTCGTCGCCGCATCCGATTGGGAGCGGTCCCCGGTCAGGATGGTCAGCGCGACATCGCGTCCGAGCACACCGTCCTTGGCCCGCCACAGCTGCGCGTCGCACCGGGGATCGGTGCCGACCTTCTCCAGCAGGCGGTATCGGCCGTGGTCGAGTACCGCGCCGGGGGTCAGCTGTTCGGCGTCGTCCGCCGTCGAATCGCCCGCGTCACGTTCCGGCATCGCTTGCCTGGTCGGTTTGCTGCTCACCTTCCCTCTCCCGCTCCTCCCGCTCCAGCCGGGGGGCACTGAACACCCCCTCCCCACGGGAGAAGACTTCCGCCCCGAGGGTACGTGACGCCAATGTCAACGACGACGCAGCAGAGCGGTGAGCCGCCCGATCGCAGGCTCCAGTTCCCGCACCCGGAGCAACGCCATCAATCCGAAGATGATCGCGAAGCCCACGATCGTGCCCGCCAGCAGCTGCAACCAGCCCGTTCCGGCGCCAGCGGGACCGGGGATCAACGCGTCCACGCCTGTCGTGGCGCCCCAGGCCGCGAGCCCGCCGAGCACCGACGCGAGCAGCGTCTTGCCCAGCGTCGCCAAGAACTTCGCGCTGCCCAGCGGACCCAGGCGCCGCCGCAACCACGCCTCGCCGACGAGCCAGCCGACGACGAAGCTGAAGGAGTTCACGAAGGCCAGGCCGTAGACGACGTCCTGCGGCGACAGCACCAACGGCGTGAGCAGCGCCATGACGACCTTGGCCGCGGTCATCACGACCATGATCAGGGTCGGGGTGCGGGCGTCCTTGAGGGCGTTGAACGTCCGCATCTGCATCATCGTGATCGCGTACGGCAGCACGCCGAACGACGAGACGGCGATCGCCAGCCCGACGCTGCTCGCGTCCGTCGCGGAGCCCTTGAGGCTGAACAGCGCCAGCGCCAGCGGCACGCCCAGCACCGTCATCACGGCGCTGATCGGCATCAGCGCGACGGTGGAGAGCCGGTTGCCCAGCGACAGGTCTTGCACGACCCGCGGGTAGTCGTGGTCGGCGGCGGCCGAGCTCATCCGGGGCAGGATGGCGGTCATCACCGAGAACCCGATCACGCCGTACGGCAGCTGCAGCAGCATCCAGGAGTACGTGTAGATCGAGTAGGAGCCGGCGTCGGCGGCCGTGGCGACCTTGGTGAGCGCGATCAGACCGACCTGGCTGACGGCGACGTAGCCGACCATCCACAGGGTCAGGCCGCCGAACTCGGACAGCCGCGGGTCCCATTCCCAGCGCCAGCGGAACGTGAACCCGGTCCGGCGCAGCGCCGGGATCTGGATCAGCGACTGCACGGTGACGCCGAGCGTCACCCCGATCCCGAGGGTGAGCAGGTGCGCGTCGTCCATGCGCACCGGGTCGACGGAGATCCGGCCGGGCAGCGAGGCGTAGACGCCGAGCGTGGCGAGCACGACGAGGTTGTTCACCACCGGCGCCCAGGCCGGCGGGCTGAAGATCTGCTTCGACTGCAGGATCGCGCCGACCAGCGCGCTGATCCCGTAGAAGAAGATCTGCGGGATCAGCAGGTAGCTGAACGCGGTGACCAGCGCCGGGTTCGACGAGTCCCCGTCGGAGATGAACAGCCAGGTGAGGGCGGGCGCGGCGATCACCGAGATCGTGGTGCCGACGATCAGCAGCACCGTGGAGATGGTCAGCAGCCGCTGCACGTATGCCTCGCCGCCGTCGGCGTCGGACTTGGCGGCCCGGACCAGCACGGGGACGACGACGCTGGTCAGCACCCCGCCGAGCAGCAGCTCGAAGATGCTGTTCGGCAGCGTGTTGGCGACGGTGAACGAGTCGTTCTCCACGCCGAAGCCGATGATCAGCGCGAGCAGGATCTTCCAGCCGAAGCCGGTGATGCGGCTGATGAGGGTGGCGATGGCCATCGAGCCGCTGGCGCGCAGCAGGGACTTGCCGCCGCCGGAGCCGCCGGTGGGCCGCAGCACCCGGGTCTGCTCTTCGGCCTGCTCGGCAGCCTGGTCGAGGCCGGGTTCGGGCAGCACGGCCGGGATGGGCTGCGTCTCGGCGGCGTGCCAGCCGGGCGGCGGCGTGGCGCGGTGCGGCACGGTCCCGCGTTCGGCGGACACCGGCTGCGCGGCGCGCGGCGCCGGTTGCGAGCGCGGCGGCCCGCCCGGTTCGACGCGCGGGATCTGCTGCGTCCGGTCGTCGGCGGGGGGCATGGGGCCGCCCGCGCCGGGACCTGCCGCGCCGGGACCTGCCGGCCCCGCCCGCCGTGCTTGCGCGTCGCTGTCTCGGTTCACTGCCTGTGCCCTTCACTCACCGCCTGCGGCCACGCGCGGGACGTCACTCCCGCGTGTGGCCGGACCAGGATGTCAGCTCGGGCCGCGGTCACTTTCGGTGGTGCTGCCGGGAGAGACGGGGAACATCCGGGGGTTGGTCGTTTCGCTCGCCGACGGAGCCGGAGCGGAGCTCGCCGCGGACTCGCCCGCCCGGCCGCCGCTCGCCGCGGCCAGCCTGCTGCGGCGCGCCCGCAACCTGCGCAGGATGCGGCGCGCGGACAGGATCACCAGCAGCGCGCTGGCGATGGCGGTGAACCCGACGGTGAACGGGTCGTAGGTGTAGGACTGCAGCTGGATCCGCTTGGCCGGGCCCAGCTCGGTGCCCGCCTCGGTGACCACGTCCATGTCGACGGTGAACTGCCCGGCGCGGTGCACCTCGGTCTCCAGCCGGAAGTGCCTGCGGCCCTGCGCAGGCACCCGGATGACGCCGAGGTCGCGGGTCTCGATCCCGGCGGTCGCGGGGATGCGCAGCCGCACCGACACGGTCACCGGCAGGTCGTTGGTGACGGTCATCGGGATCGGCGCGTTCGACGCCGTGAGCGTGATCTTGCCGGCGAACTCGTCGAGCCGGACGCGGGCGAGCACGCCGTTGAGGGTGTCGGTGGCGACCCGCACCCAGTGCCGCGCGGCGGCCGGGTTGTCGCGCCAGGCGCTGGAGGCGCCGCGCAGCAGCCCGTTGCGCAGCGGCGTGGTCAGCGCGGCCGGGTCGAGATCGGCGGCCGGGTCCTTCTGGGTGGAGCGGTAGAGGTCGCCGACCTTGTAGTTCTGCTCCGCGAGCTGGTCGAGCACCGGCCGCGGGATCTCCTCCGCCGCGTTCTCCTGCGGGTAGTCCAGCCGGGACACCGGCAGCGCGGACTCGCTCTGCTCGGCCTGCCCGGTGGTCTCCGGCAGCCCGGCGGGCCGCACGTAGCCGGCGTCGGCCAGCCCGCGCATCCCGTCGAGCAGCGCGCGCAGGTCCTCACCGCTGAGGTTCCACCGCCGCGGCGGCGCCAGCACCGAGGTCGCGCCGCCCTGCGCTCCGGCGGTCGCGCGGAACGCGAGCGCGCCGAGGGTGTTCTGCACGGTGGCGGCACCGTTGCCGTCGGGCGACATCGCCGTGGTCTCCAGCGGGGAACCGTGCATCGGGTCCAGCGCCTCGGACAGCAGCGGGTCGACGGGCACCGCCACCGGCCCGTCCTCGTAGAGCCGGGACGGGGCCAGCGAATCGGTGGACATCGCGGACGGCTCCATCAGCATCGTGCCGATGCCGAAGTCCGCGAGCTTGCGGGCGGTGGACTCGTCCAGCGCGCCTTCGATGGGCCACAGCACGCTGCGCCGCGGTTCGACGCCCAGCACCTGCTGCACCACGCCCGCGCCGTCCAGCGAGCCCTTGATCAGGTCGGGCAGGTCGGCGTGGTCCAGCGCGGCCACGTCCGAGTCGGCGTAGGGCAGCGCCAGCACGCAGCGGCCTTCGGTGGCTTCGCGCAGCTTGTTCAGCCACAGCTGCGCCGAGGCCGAGCCGGTGCCGTCGCGCAGCCCGCCGTCGGCCTGGCGCACCAGGTAGCCGCGGCTCATGGCCTGCACGGTGGCCAGCAGGTCCGGGTCGATGGCGAAGCACAGGCCGTTGCCCAGCGGGGATCCGCCGCCCGCGTTGTCCACGACGGACTGCACGAGGTCGTAGAGCCGCCCACCGGGGGTGAGCGAGCCCGCGAGCGCGTCGTCGGCGAGCACGGCGCGCTGGCCGGGCGTGCCCTCCTGCTGCATCCGCGGGTAGTCGACGATCGGCAGCAGCATCGCGACGGGCGCGGGCTCCGCGGGTTTCGCGGGCGGAGCGCCGGGCGGCGCGAGCACCGGCAGCAGGAAGTGCGATTCGCCGATGCGGGCGCGACCCCCGTCGCCGGGCTGGCCGTTGACGTTGACCAGCAGCGGGAACACGCCGGGTTCGGTGATCTCCAGCGAGTCCGGGCCGTTGACGGGCACCCGCAGCTCGAACGGGGCCTGCTGCCCCGGAGCGAGGGTGTCGATCATCGGGCGGAAGCTGGTCTCGTTGACCGTGGCGGCGTTGCCGCGCAGCGCGTCCTGCGCGGCCGGGACGGACTGCGTCGGGTAGCCGCGCTGCACGCGGGCCTCGATGCCGTTGATCGTGGCGCCGGTCGTGTTCGTGATCCGGCCGCTGATCGTCACTTCACCCGGCGCACCCGAGATCACCGATGGGGTGACCTTGGTCACTTCGAGTCGGGTCGTGCTCGAATCGCCCTGCGCGCTCGCCGTGCGGGCCGCGGTGATCGGAATCCCGCTGACCAGCAGGACCGCGACCACAGCGGCTAGCAGACACCTCACCCCGGCTCCGTTCCCGTGTTCCGGGGAGGTTTCCGGCTCCCCGTCTCCGCCTCGCCCGTGCCCGGCAGCGCATCGCCGAGCAGCGTCAGCGCGTGCCGCACCAGACGCCGCTCGTCGGCGTAGGCCAGCACTTCGTCCAGTTCACCTAGCGGCACCCAAGCCACCTCGGTGACCTCCACGTCCTCGTCCGAAAGTTCTCCGCCGACCGCGTCCAGCAGGAAGTGGTGCACCGTCTTGTGCACGCGCCGGTTACCGGCGACGAACCAGTAGTCGATCGTGCCGATCGCCACCGTCACCCGTCCGATGATCCCCGTCTCTTCCGCGACCTCGCGCACCGCGGTCTGTTCCGGCGTCTCACCAGGCTCGATGTGGCCCTTCGGCAACGACCACAGCAGTCGCCCCCTGCGGTCGGACCTACCGATGATCGCAGCGAGCCGTTCGGCGTCGGCGACCACCAGCCCCCCGGCCGATGTCTCGTCCACGGTCTGCAGCCGCCGGCGCCGGCGCCGGTTCCGGCGCCCCGGCTGTGCGCCGCCGGAGCGGCCGGGCGACGGAGGCATGCGGCCGATGGTAATGCGATCAGAGCGGGTACCGGCGGTCGAACCGCTGCGGGCCGAGGCCCGGAGATCCTCGGCTGAGCAGCCGATATCCTCCCCCTGTGGCCCCTTCGACCCGTGATGCCCCCGACGACGCCGACCTGCGCGCCCGCGAACGCGAGGCCCAGCGCAACGCGGTCGTCGAGCTCGTGAAGGTCGCCCCGGTGGCCGAGGAGCTCGCCGAGCGGTTCGCCGCGGCGGGCCACCGGCTGTACCTGGTCGGCGGCAGCGTCCGGGACGCGCTGCTGGGCAGGCTGGGCACCGACCTCGACTTCACCACCGCCGCCCGGCCGCACCAGGTGCGGGAGCTGCTCGACGGGTGGGCGGAGACGATCTGGGACACCGGGATCGACTTCGGCACCCTCGGCGCCTACAAGCGCGGGACGACCGTGGAGATCACCACGTTCCGCGCCGACAGCTACGACGGCGTGACCCGCAACCCGGAGGTGGCGTTCGGCGACACCATCGAGGGCGACGTGCTGCGCCGCGATTTCACGGTGAACGCGATGGCCATCGAACTGGGCGCGCGCGAGTTCGTCGACCTGCACGGCGGCCTGGAGGACGTGGCCGCCGGGCGGTTGGACACGCCCGCGACGCCGCAGGAGTCGTTCGCCGACGATCCGCTGCGGATGCTGCGGGCCGCCCGGTTCGCCGCGCAGCTCGGGTTCGAACCGGCCGACCGCGTGCTCGCGGCGATGCGGGAGATGGCCGACGAGCTGGCCCGGATCACCCCGGAGCGGGTGCAGGCGGAGCTCTCGAAGCTGCTGTGCGGGAAGTTCCCCCGCAAGGGTGTGGAGCTGCTGGTGGAGACCGGGCTGGCCGAGCACGTGCTGCCCGAGGTCTCGGCGATGCGGCTGGAGATCGACGAGCACCACCAGCACAAGGACGTCTACGAGCACTCGCTGGTCGTGCTGGAGCAGGCCATCGACCTGGAGCAGGCGGCGGACCCGGACGGCGAGCCGGACCTGGTGCTGCGGCTGGCCGCGCTGCTGCACGACATCGGCAAGCCCGGCACGCGGCGGTTCGAGCCGGGCGGCGGGGTGAGCTTCCACCACCACGAGGTGGTCGGCGCCAAGATGGCCCGCAAGCGGCTGCGGGCGCTGCGCTACTCGAAGGAGATCGTCAGCCAGGTCTGCGACCTGGTTTACCTGCACCTGCGGTTCCACGGTTACGGCGAGGGCCAGTGGACGGATTCGGCGGTGCGCCGCTACGTGACCGACGCGGGACCGCTGCTGCCCCGGTTGCACAAGCTGGTGCGGGCCGACTGCACGACTCGGAACAAGCGCAAGGCCAACGCGCTGCAGCGCTCCTACGACGACCTCGAGGAGCGGATCGCGCGGATCGCCGCGGACGAGGACTTGGCGCGGGTGCGGCCGGACCTGGACGGCAACGAGATCATGCGGCTGCTCGGGGTGCCGCCGGGGCCGCAGGTGGGCCGGGCGTGGAAGCACTTGAAGGACGCCCGGCTGGATCGCGGTCCGATGGAGCACGAGGAGGCCGTCGCGGAGCTGTACCGCTGGGCCGCCGAACAGGGCATCGAGGTCCCCGGCGAGTCCTGATCCGCGGGCCGCGCGGCGACGGTCGGGCGCGGTTGGCACCGCGTGGCGTTCGCGACTCCGCCGGATCGCGTATCTCGGCCGCGTCGGGCGGCGCAGCGGTGGCAGTCGCGGATTCATTTCAGCGTTCTTGCTGATCAGCGCGTTCTATTAATACTCAGGTGGACAACTGAGTACGCGCGAATCGCTGCTCCTAATCGTTGGACATGAACGTGCGGCTGCACCGGGCGGAAATCCGCCGCGTTCGCGGCACGGTCACGCCAGGCGGGGCTCCGCTCTGCGATCATGCGGAGGTGGAATCAGACGCGGAGGTGGAGCCGGGGACGCTGCTGGTGGCTGCTCCGCAGCTGCTCGACATGAACTTCCGCCGGACGGTGGTCTACATCATCCACCACCGGGGCGAGGGCACTCTCGGCGTCATCCTGAACCGGCCCAGCGAGGTCGCCGTCAGCGACGTGCTGCCGCAGTGGGCGCCGCACGCCAGCGAGCCGCCATCGCTCTACGTCGGCGGACCCGTGGAGCAGCGGACCGCGATCTGCCTGGCCGCGCTGCGCGCCGGGGAGGACGTCAAGCGGATCAGCGGCATGGTCGGGGTGCGCGGCCCGGTCGGGCTCGTCGACCTCGACGGCGATCCGGACGACCTGGTGCCGAGGGCGCGCGGGCTGCGGTTCTTCGCCGGCTACGCCGGCTGGGACGCCAAGCAGCTCGCCGGGGAGATCGAACGCGGCGACTGGATCATCGTGCCCGCCCTGCCCGACGACGTGATCGCCGCGCCCGGCGCGGACCTGTGGGGGCGCGTGCTGCGCCGCCAGAGCACCCCGCTGGCCTTCCTCGCCACCCACCCCGGCGACGTGAAGCTGAACTGACGCGAGCCCCGGAACAGCAGAACGCCCGCGACCGGGAAGTCGCGGGCGTTCGTGTCGTGGTCGGGGGTCAGCCGCAGCAGCCGCCGGGGCAGCCGCCGCAACCGGCGGTCGCCGGTGCGGGGATCGCCTCGGCCGCCTTGTTGCCGAGGACGCCGCCGACGACCATCAGCGCGAACGCGCCGGCGATGCCGAGCACCGCGACGACGACCGCGCTGGTCACGGTGGTCAGCAGCGGCTCGGAGACGCCCGCGAGGATCGCCACCGCGCCCCCGGCCAGCATCGCGGGCGCGCCCACCCGGTTGCCGAGCGCGAACGCCTCCTCGCTGCGCAGCGTCGCGGGCGTGCGGACTCCCACGTAGCGGTTCGGCGGCAGCTGGCTTCGCAGTCCGCGCCACCCGATGAACACCAGCGCCGCTCCGAGCACAACGAGCAGCGCGCACAAGATCACCTGCACAGCCATCACCTGGACAGGGTACGGCTGCCGCTTTTCCGACATCTGTTCGCTACCTGGCTGAGGTTCGCTGGGTCACATGAGCGCGAACAGGTTCCCCGTCGCCCTGGCCGCCGCGGTGCTCGCGATGGCGGCCGCACCGGCGGCGTGCGCCGCGCCCGCGAGGCCCGCGCCCCCGGACGGGGTGCGCCTGCTGGGCGAGCGGACCCTGCCGTGGGCGACGACGTTCCAGGGCACCGCCGTCGGCGGCCTCTCCGGCCTGGACCACGACCCGCGCACCGGCCGGTGGGTGTTCGTCAGCGACGACCGCTCGGAGCAGGACCCGGCGCGCTCCTACACCGCCGACGTCGAGGTCCGGGCCGACGGGCTCGGGGCGTGGACCCTCACCGGGACCCACCCGTTCCGGCGGCCCGACGGCGCCACCTACCCGCCGATCTCCGCCGGTGACGGCACCACCGTCGATCCCGAGGAGATCCGCTTCGACCCGTGGTCGCACGACGTGTGGTGGACCAGCGAGGGCGAACGGGACCCGCGGTCGATCGACCCGTCGATCCGCTCGGCGGCCCCGGACGGCTCGTTCCGGGCCGAGCTGCCGTTGCCGCCGAACCTGGTCCACCGCCCGGACTCGGGTCCGCGGCGCAACGAGTCGCTGGAGTCCCTCGCGTTCGCCGACGGCGGTTCGCTGGTGGTCCACGCCGTCGAGTCCGCGCTGCTGCAGGACGGCGACCCGCCGACGACCGAGCACGGCGCGCTCAGCCGGATCACCGTGCAGGACCGCGGCGGGCGGGTGCTCTCGCAGCACGCCTACCCGGTCGACCCGGTGTTCGCCGAGTCCGGCGGCGAGCCCGGCGACAACGGGATCGCCGCCGTGCTCGACGCCGGTGACCGCCTCCTCGTGCTGGAGCGGGCCTACGTCGAGGGCGCGGGCAACTCCATCCGGATCTACGAGGCGGACCTGCGCGGTTCGGACGACGTCAAGGACGTGCCCTCGTTGCGCGACGCACCGGTCCGCCCGGTGCACAAACGACTGCTCGCGGACCTGGCGCAGTTCGACCTCGGCACCGTCGACAACGTCGAAGGCCTCACGTGGGGGCCGCGCCTGCCCACCGGTGAGCGCACCCTCGCCCTGGTCAGCGACAACAACTTCTCCCCCACCCAGACGACCCGGCTCATCGTGCTGGCGCTGCGGTGAGCGGTCACCGCGGGCAGAGGTCGCGCGGGCGCTGCTCCCACAGCATCGGGACGCGGTCGTAGCGACCGGCCTGCTCGGGCAGCGTCGGCGACAGGTGGTCCAGCACCCGGTAGATCTCCGCTCGCCGCGCGGGCAGATCCAGGTGGAAGATCGGCTCGTGGTGCATGATGCGGTTGCGCAGCTCCAGCAGGCCGGAGAGCCGTTCGTGCAGGTCCCGCCGCGGGCCGCGGAACCGGGGGAACGCGCCGTGCAGGGCGGGCACCCAGAGCGTCCGGTCATAACCGCGCCCCTTGCTCGTCAGCGACACCCAGAAGCCCAGCGACAACTTCGCCACCACGTCGTCGGCGGTGAAACCGGCCTGCTTCTGCCGCTTCAGCTTGGCGTGCTCCTTGGCCACCGCTCGCCTGCCGTAGTCGGTGAGCTGCACGAGCTCCCACCACTGCCCGCTGCCGAAGTGCTCCCGCAACCGCTCGTGCACCCCGTTGCGCAGGCCGATCTCCAGCCAGTGCAGCGGCGCGTAGAAGGCCGCCGAGACGTCCAGGTTCCAGCGGTAGAGCCGCAGGGCGTCGGCGTGCTCGCCGTTCGCGGCGGTCAGGTACCGCTGGAAGCGAGCCGCGGACAGCGTGCTGTGGATCCAGGCGGGCTGGTCGCCGGACATCGAGGTCCCCCGAGTCGTGGAGTGATCGGGACGCGCCGGAAGTCGTGCTAGGGTGGCGGCGTAAGCCCCAGGTTCGCCTCTGCGATCAGTTCGCACGCCACCTGGGGCGTTTTGCGTCTGCGTCCCGCTGGTGGTGATCAGGTTAGGGAGTGCCGCGCCCGCGCTGTCAATCCGCGTCCGGTCGCGGTGTTCCCGACCGCCCGGCGGCCCCGGCTTCGGTCAGGGGCGGGCCGCGGAAAACCGGTTGGGGGTGGGCGGCACACTGGGGGTGTGCGATCCGCGCGGTGAGCAGGGAAGGAAACGCAGGTGATGAGCGGCCAGGCAGCAGGCGTGACGAGCGAGCCGACGGGAGATCCGTCGACGGGGAGCTCGGCGAACGGGAGTGAGGAGACGCCCCGGTTCCGCTACACCGCGGAGACGGCGGCGCAGGTCGAGCAGCGCTGGCAGCAGCGGTGGGAAGAGCTCGGCACCTTCCACGCGCCGAACCCGGCCGGTCCGCTGAGCACCGGTTCCGAGCTGGACGCGGCGAACAAGCTGTTCATCCAGGACATGTTCCCGTACCCGTCCGGTTCGGGGCTGCACGTCGGGCACCCGCTGGGCTTCATCGGAACCGACGTCTACGCCCGCTTCCACCGGATGCTGGGCCGCAACGTGCTGCACACGATGGGCTTCGACGCCTTCGGACTGCCCGCGGAGCAGTACGCGGTGCAGACCGGCACGCACCCGCGCACCACCACCGAGCAGAACATCGAGCGCTACCTGCGCCAGATCCGCAGGCTGGGCCTGGGCCACGACGAGCGCCGGCGGGTCGCGACCACCGACGTCGAGTTCTACAAGTGGACGCAGTGGATCTTCCTGCAGGTCTTCCACGCCTGGTACGACACCGAGGCCGACGGCGGCAAGGGCCGCGCGCGGCCCATCGCCGAGCTGGAGAAGCAGTTCGCCGACGGTGAGCGCGCCACCCCGGACGGCCGCGCGTGGAGCGAGCTGGGCCGCACCGAGCAGCGCGAGCTGATCGACTCCTACCGGCTGGCGTACCTGTCGGAGGCGCCGGTGAACTGGGCGCCCGGCCTGGGCACGGTCGTGGCGAACGAGGAGGTCACCGCCGACGGCCTGACCGAGCGTGGCAACTTCCCGGTGTTCCGCCGGAACCTGAAGCAGTGGATGATGCGGATCACCGCGTACTCCGACCGCCTGGTGGACGACCTGGACCGGCTGGACTGGCCGGACAAGGTCAAGAGCATGCAGCGGAACTGGATCGGCCGCTCGCAGGGCGCGAACGTCACGTTCCAGCTGGACGGGTCCGCCGAGCGCGTCGAGGTGTTCACCACCCGGCCGGACACCCTGTTCGGCGTGACCTACCTGGTGCTGGCCCCGGAGCACCCGCTGGTGGACGAGCTGACCGCCGCCGAGTGGCCCGAGGGCACCCGCGACGGGTGGACCGGCGGCGCGTCGACCCCGGTGCAGGCGGTCGCGGACTACCGGCGCACCGCGTCGATGAAGTCCGACATGGACCGCCAGGAGAACAAGGACAAGACCGGCGTGTTCACCGGCGCCTGGGCCACCAACCCGGTCAACGGCAGCCGGATCCCGGTCTTCGTCGCCGACTACGTGCTGATGGGCTACGGCACCGGCGCGATCATGGCGGTGCCCGGCGAGGACACCCGCGACTGGGACTTCGCGCAGGCCTTCGAGCTGCCGGTGGTGCGCACCGTGCAGCCCACCGACGACCACGTCGACGGCGCGTTCACCGGCGACGGGCCGCGGATCAACTCCGCGAACCCCGAAGCCGGGCTGGACCTCAACGACCTGGGCCTGGACGAGGCCAAGAGCACCGTCATCGACTGGCTGGCCGAGCGCGGCCACGGCACCGGCACGGTGCAGTACAAGCTGCGCGACTGGCTGTTCGCCCGGCAGCGCTACTGGGGCGAGCCGTTCCCCATCGTCTACGGCGAGGACGGCGAGCCGCTGGGCGTGCCGGAGAGCTCGCTGCCGGTGGTGCTGCCGGAGGTCGAGGACTACTCGCCGCGCACCTTCGACCCGGAGGACGCCGACAGCCGCCCCGAACCGCCGCTGGCGAAGGCCACCGAGTGGGCCGAGGTGGAGCTGGACCTGGGCGACGGGCTCAAGGACTACCGCCGCGACACCAACGTGATGCCGCAGTGGGCCGGTTCCTGCTGGTACCAGCTGCGCTACATCGACCCGGTGAACGACTCCGAGTTCGTCGACCCCGCCAACGAGCGCTACTGGATGGGGCCCCGGCCGCAGTCGCACGGCGCGGACGACCCGGGTGGGCTGGACCTGTACGTCGGCGGCGTGGAGCACGCGGTGCTGCACCTGCTGTACTCCCGCTTCTGGCACAAGGTGCTGTTCGACCTGGGCTTCCTGAGCTCGGAGGAGCCGTACCGGCGGCTGTACAACCAGGGCTACATCCAGGCGTTCGCCTACACCGACTCCCGCGGCGTGTACGTGCCCGCGGACGAGGTCGAGGAGCGCGACGGCAAGTTCTTCTTCGGTGCGGAGGAGGTGCGCCGCGAGTACGGGAAGATGGGCAAGAGCCTGAAGAACTCCGTCTCCCCGGACGAGATGGCCGACGCCTACGGCGCGGACACGCTGCGGCTCTACGAGATGGCGATGGGCCCGCTGGACACCTCGCGGCCGTGGGCGACCAAGGACGTCGTCGGCTCGCACCGGTTCCTGCAGCGGTTGTGGCGCAACGTCGTCGACGAGAGCACCGGCGAGCCGCGCGTCACCGACGAGCAGCCCGACGAGGAGGTGCTGCGCGCCCTGCACAAGACGATCGACGGGGTGCGCGAGGACTTCGACGCGCTGCGCTTCAACACCGCGGTGGCGAAGCTGATCGAGCTGAACAACCGCGTCACCAAGGCGTACTCGGGTGCCGCGGGCACGCCGCGCCAGGTCGTGGAGCCGCTGGTGCTGATGGTCGCTCCGCTGACCCCGCACCTGGCGGAGGAGCTGTGGTCGCGGCTGGGCCACGAGGGCGGCCTGGCCCACGGCCCGTTCCCGGTCGCGCAGCAGGAGTACCTGGTCGAGGACACGGCCGAGTACCCGATCCAGATCAACGGCAAGGTCCGGTCGCGGGTCGTGGTGCCCGCGTCGGCGTCGCAGGACGAGGTGCGCACCGCGGCGCTGGCCGACGAGAAGGTGGTGGCCGCGCTGGAGGGCAAGGAGCCGCGCAAGGTCATCGTCGTTCCCGGCCGGCTGGTCAACGTCGTCGCCTGACCTCCCGTTCCGCCGCGCACGGCCCGCTCCCCGGTTCTTCCGGCGAGCGGGCCGTTTCGCTCGTGGCTCCATGTCGACTTGTCGGCTGGACGACTCGTGCATGGCCCCGCACCTCGGTCCTGCGACCTGCGTCGATGCTGGGCTCGGATGGGGCGACTCCCGGCGGTTCCGCGCGAAATTGCGGGGGTGTGGATCTGACGTGGAGGGTGGCGAGAGAGGTCACATAGCTGACCTACTGGCGAGTAACTAGGCTCGATCGAGACGGCACCAGACCTGTGGAGGCTGGCATGGACATCCCGAAGACACCCGCTCGGTTCGACGCGGACGAATTGGCGAACCTGCTCGACGGGCGGTGGGCCGGGGTGCGCGCCAAGGTGCGCGAGGCGCTCGAAGGAACCGCACTGCCACCCGGTGACCACCTGGACACCGACTCGCACCGCGCGCAGACCCTCGAACAGCTGCACCTGCTGGTCAAGAGCGGGATTCCGGAGATCGGCTTCCCCGCCGCGCAAGGCGGTCAGGGCGACGTCGGCGGCTCCGTCGTCTCGCTGGAGATGCTGGCCGGGAACCTGTCGCTGATGGTCAAGGCCGGCGTGCAGTGGGGCCTGTTCGGCGGCGCGGTGCAGGCGCTGGGCACCGAACGCCACCACGAGCGCTACCTGCCCTCGATCATGAGCCTGGACCTGCCCGGCTGCTTCGCGATGACCGAGACCGGGCACGGCTCCGACGTGCAGCACCTGCGCACCACCGCCGAGTACGACCCGGCGACCGAGGAGTTCGTGGTGCACACGCCGCACGAGTCGGCGCGCAAGGAGTACATCGGCAACGCCGCCCGCGACGGCCGGATGGCGGTGGTGTTCGCACAGCTCATCACCGGTGGCGAGCGCCACGGCGTGCACGCGCTGATGGTGCCGATCCGGAACGGGGACGGCTCCGCCCGGCCCGGCGTGCACCTGTCCGACTGCGGCCGCAAGGCCGGGCTCAACGGCGTCGACAACGGGCGCATCACCTTCGACCAGGTGCGGGTGCCGCGCGAGGCGCTGCTCAACCGCTACGGCGACGTGGCCGCCGACGGCACCTACAGCAGCCCGATCGAGAGCACCGGCAAGCGGTTCTTCACCATGCTCGGCACGCTCATCCGCGGCCGGATCTCGGTGGCGGGAACCGCTGGCAGCGCCGCGAAGCTCGCCCTGGAGATCGCGCTGCGCTACGGCACGACCCGCAGGCAGTTCGACCGCCCGGGCACCGCCGAGGAGACCGTCGTCCTCGACTACCTCGGCCACCAGCGCAAGCTGCTGCCCGCGCTGGCGAAGTCCTACGCGCTGCACTTCGCGCAGGAACAGCTGGTGCAGACGCTGCACGAGGTGTCGGGTTCCGGGGACGAGCGCGCGCAGCGGGAGCTGGAGTCGCGGGCCGCCGGGCTCAAGGCGCTGACCACCTGGCACGCGACGAGCACCATCCAGGCCGCCCGCGAGGCGTGCGGCGGTGCCGGCTACCTGGCGGAGAACCAGCTGCCGCAGCTGAAGGCCGACACCGACGTGTTCACCACCTTCGAAGGCGACAACACGGTCCTGCTGCAGCTGGTCGCGAAGGGGCTGCTGACCGACTACAAGGACCAGTTCGGCGAGCTCGGCACCCTGGAGGTGGCGCGGTTCGTCGCCGACCAGTTCGTCGGCGCGGTCATCGAGCGCACCGCGGCGAAGTCGCTGGTGCAGCGCCTGGTCGACGCCGCGCAGCGCGACGACGAGGAAGCGGTGTTCGACCGCGGCTGGCAGCTCAAGCTGTTCGACGACCGCGAGCGCCACGTCCTCGACGGCGTCGCCCGCAGGCTGCGGCGGGCCACCGGCAAGGACGCGGACCCCTTCGAGGTGTTCAACAACGCCCAGGACCACGTGCTGCGCGCGGCCCGGGTGCACATCGACCGGGTGGTGCTGGAGGCGTTCGTCGCGGGCATCGAGCGCTGCACCGACGGCCCGACCGCGCAGCTGCTGGACCGGGTGTGCGATCTGTACGTGCTCGCCACGATCGAGGAGGACCGGGGCTGGTTCCTGGAGCACGAGCGGATCACGCCGCGTCGCGCGAAGGCGGTGACGGAGGCGGTGAACGGCCTGTGCCAGGGGCTCCGGCCGCACGCGGTGGAGCTGGTGGAGGCGTTCGGCCTGCCGCGCCAGTGGATCACGGCTCCGATCGCGACGGGGGCGGAGGCGGCCCGGCAGGACGCCCAGCGCGCGCACGACAGGACGCTCGCCTGATCTTCTCCCTGGAATGGCCCGTTCGACCTGATTCATTCGGTCGAACGGGCCGGTTTCTTTCGCGTCTCGTTCGTGAATGACGAAGTCGATTGATCCGCTCGGTCGAACGCGGAATTCGATCGCCCCGAAAAGGGTGCATCCGCTGCCGGCTCCCGCTTGATTCGAGACCGCGCCGTCGCGGAAGAGCGCAAAAACCGTTCGCCCGTGTGGGTTAAAAGATCGACAGGAATTTGAGCACGGATAGTGTCTTGATCTGTGTTGTGAGGCACATATAACGGAACTATCTCACCCGTCGTGGGTAGTTTGCGTCCCCATGGCATGGACCAATTTGCAACGTTCCGTAATCGCGTCGGGGCTCGCGGCCGTAGCGCTCGGAGCCGGTGTCGCGATCCCGGCGCAGGCCTTCGCGGCCGACACCGGGCAGCAGCAGCGCGTGGTCGAGCTCGTGAACGAGGCCCGAGCGGGAGCCGGCTGCGAACCGCTCACCTCCGACGAGCGGCTGACCACCGCCGCGAACGGGCACAGCGATGACATGTCCGCCCGCGACTACTTCTCGCACACCACGCCCGAGGGCGTGACCTTCGACCAGCGGATCAAGAACGCCGGCCACTCCTCACCCGGTGCGGAGAACATCGCCGCAGGGCAGAGCAGCGCCGAACAGGTCATGGACGCCTGGATGAAATCCGCCGGGCACAAGCGCAACATCCTGGACTGCTCGCTCAAGAGCATCGGAGTCGGCGTGCAGACCGACGGCTGGTACTGGACCCAGGACTTCGGCCGCTGAAACTCCGAGAAGAACTGATCCGGCGCGGACTCCGCACCGCCCCGAAGAATGCGGCCGAATCGCGCCGGATCGAGAAAGACCCGGTCGGGCCGGGAAAATAAGGGGTGTCACACGTGCGGCCAGGGAACCGCTGCTCCCTCTCGCGGGCCCTGGCCGCACGCTCCCCGCTCCCCCGGCTCAGCTGACCTGCGGTCCGATGTTCCCGATGCGCACCGGGCCGTCGATCTCGCTGCTCGGCCAGGCAACGCTGATCCCGCCGCGCTGCGGCAGGTCGAATGTGATCGACGAGACCGGCTTCGGGTCGGCCGACTCCGCGGGCGTCGCCAAGTAGGCGACGCCGGGGTGCTGCTCGTCGATCGTGTAGCGCTGCTCCGAACCCGGCTCCGGGATGACCGTGCTGATGCCCTCCACCGCCTCGTCGCCGTTGAAGAAGGTCAAGGTCGACGGCTCCCCCTCGACGTCGCAGGACACACCCGGCTTCGCCTCGAAGGTGATCGCGAACAGCCGGCCGTCGTTCGGCGCGTGGCCCTCGGTCACCGACACGTTCAGATCACCGGGAGCGCACCACGGATAGGGCCCGGCGGGCGCCGCGGTGGCCGCGCCGGCGGTGAGCAGCGCACCCCCGCCGACCAGGGCGCTGAGCGCGGTGGCGGTGGCGGCGCGGCGGAACTTCGACGAGATGGCCATGGTCTCTCCCAGTGATCGGTGCAACTGCCTGTGATCACTAGGACGCGCTGCGGTGCCGAGGGATGTCCCCCGCCGGGAAGAAGTGAGATCCCGGACTCCGAGGCAACCTCGACTCGCCTCGGGCGTCTTCGCCGGGCGATCCCGGTTCAGGCGATGCCGATCTCCTTGGCCAGCTCGTCGAGCAGCGACTCGTAGAGCAGGTCCGAATCGACCAGGGTGAACGGGAAGCGCCCGAACACCTCCAGCGCCACGTGCCCGTACAACCGCACCCACCAGCGCAGCAGGACGAACACCGCGGTGGTGTCCAGGGCTTCGGCGGGCATCTCGATGCCCTCGTCGGAGAAGGCGTGCGCCAGCGCCTGCTGGTTCGACGCGAGCTCGCCGTGCAGGCCCGCGGGCGCGGCCTCGTGGTTCACCAGGTTCGTGGCCTCCACCATCAGCGGGCCGATGATGCGCATGAACACGCTCGCGAACCGGTCCTCGGAGCCGTCCGGGTGCGCGGCCCCGCCCTCCGGCTCGGAGGTCTCGTCGGCGCGGGTGGCGAACACCAGCGCGAACTCCTTCGGGTGCGCCAGCGCCCAGCGGCGGAAGCCGTGGCACACCGAGTTCAGCTTGCCGCGGAAGTCGGCCGGATCCGCGCCGCGCACCCGTTCGGTGAGCTCGGTGACGAGGTCGGTGCAGATGTCGTCGCCCAGCTGGCGGAGCAGGTCCTCCCGCGAGTCGTAGTAGCGGTACAGCGCCGGGGCGGTGATGCCGAGCTCGCGGGCGATCGCCCGCAGGGTCACGGCGTCGCGTCCCTTGGTGACGAGGAGGGCGCGAGCGTGCTCGCGGATCTCCATTTCGGTCGCCGCGCGGATGCGTTCGCGCCGAGTGCCCTGGCTCATGGTGGGTGTGCTCCATCAAGTCTGCCGCCGCACGGGTGGCGCGGATTGACGACGTCGCACGCACCGTAACGGTTCGTAGCGGCCGGATCGCCGGAGTGGCTCCTTCCCGCTGCACCGGAATAACCCGGTCCGCGGCGGCGTTGGCGCGAGCGAGGGGCAGTGGATCACCGGTGTACCCGCGGTGATCACCCGGAACAGGAAGGTGTGATCGATGAGCGCGGACGGTGAGCGGACTGACGAGGGCGGGACCGGCGCGGAGCTGATCGTCTACACCAGGCCGGGTTGCCCGTTCTGCACCTCGTTGCGCGCGGGACTGCGGCGCCAGGACCTGGAGTTCCGGGAGATCGACATCTGGCAGGAGCAGGGCGCGGCCGCCGCGGTGCGCGCGATCGCCGACGGCAACGAGACGGTGCCGACGGTCGTGCTGGGCGACTGGTCCGCGGTGAACCCCTCGGCCTCGCAGGTGCTGGACGCGGTGCGCGAGCACGCGCCCGAACTGCTCCCGGAGAGCAAGCCCGGACTCGTATCCGGAGCCCTCAACGCCTTGGGCCTGCGCCAGACCGACTGATGGTTTCCGGTCCCGGCCTGCCGTAGGGGGCAGGTGGCGGAACCTCAGCGTTCTTCTCGCTGCGGGATCTTTTTCCCAAGTGGCTCCGCCACGAGGGAAAAAGCTGTCCTCGCGAGAAGAACGCT
>NZ_JBSFWJ010000021.1:0-93241 GCF_053592695.1 Saccharopolyspora sp. NPDC002578
GAACCTCAGTGCCTTCCTCGCTGCGGGATCTTTTTCCCTAGTGGCTCCGCCACGAGGGAAAAAGCTGTCCTCGCGAGGAAGGCACTGAGAACCCGCGGGTGGTCGGCTTTTCGACGTGGGCTATGTGCTTCGCACATACAGGCACGGCCTTCGGCCGCGAGGCAGGCGTGGCTCTCGCCCGCCCACTGCACGGCTTCGCCGCGAAGCACGGCCTTTCGGCCGTAATGCAGGCTTTGCTTCGCCGCCTGAGGCAGGGCTTCGCCGCACGGCGCGGCCTTTGGTCGCGAGGCTGGCGTGGCTTGCTCGCTCTACTGCACGGCTTCGGCGCGAGGCGGGGGCTTGGTTCCGGTGCTCGGGGTTGGGGCGGTGGAGGTGGTTGTTCGCTTCGCGGGCGAGGGGTCAGTCTTCGTCTTCGTAGGGGTCTTCCGGGTCGTCGGGGTTGCGGAGGCAGTGCTCCAGCCAGAGGCCTGCTGCGATCAGGGCGGCCGCGCTGATCAGGCCTATCAGGGAGGCGGTCATGTCTTCGCGGGCGGCCTGGACCGAGTCCTGGAGCGGGAGCAGGTGGCCGAGCAGGCCTGTCCACACGCCGCACATGATCGCGCCGGCCATCGAGGACGCCTTCGCCAAGGCGACGGCGCGGGCCGCGGGCAGCGCGTCGACCGGTTCCGTGCCGGGCTTGCGCTGGATGCGGGGGCGCAAGGTCAGCGCCAGCACCACGTCGACCACCGCGATCAGCAGCAGCGTCGCGCCCGCGGGCGCGGGCAACCGGGGCAGCGCGCCGTAGGCCGACCGGGCACCGACGTACGCCAAGGCCGCCGCGATCAAGGCGGCCACGACCAACTGCCGCGCCTGCGTGAACGTCATCCGATCCTGCTGCCGAGGTGCCACGATTCCAGCATCGCACTTCGCGGGAACCGGACGGCAAGGCACCGGCCGACGATCCGCTCGCGAAAAGGACTTGAGTCTCCCCCGACTGGAAGGCCGAAGGTCTCACTCGTGGACGACACGCAGCGCTACACGATCGGAGAGCTCTCCCGGCGCACCGGGCTGAGCGTGAAGACCATCCGGTTCTACTCCGACAGCGGCGTCGTGCCGCCCACCGACCGCACGCACTCCGGGTACCGGCTCTACGACGTGACAGCGATGGCGCGGCTGGAACTGGTGCGCACCTTGCGCGAGCTCGGAGCCGGGCTCGACGAAGTGCGCCGAGTCCTCGCCGAGGAGACCACGGTGCGGCGGCTCGCCGAAGCGCAACTGGACCTGCTGGAGGACCAGATGCGGTTGCTGCGAACCCGCCGCGCGGTGCTGCGGGCGGTCGTGCACCTGAACCGATCGACCGAAGAGGTGAAACTCATGCACAAGCTGGCGACCATGTCCGACGCGGAACGCAACCGGATCATCGACGACTTCTGGGACGAGACCATCGGCGGGCTGGAGGTGAACGAGCAGTTCGCCGCCTGGATGCGGTCCGCGAAACCGGAGCTGCCGGACGACCCGAGCACCGACCAGGTCGAGGCGTGGATCGAACTCGCCGAACTCGTCGGCGACCCCGACTTCCGCGCCACGGTGCGGCGGCTGTGGGAGCAGCAGGCCGCGCAGCAGGGCGGCGGGGACGCCACCCCGGTGCAGACGAAGGAGGAGGCCGCGCGCTGGTGGACGCTGTTCGAAGACGTCGAGCGGGCCGAGGAGGCCGGGCACTCCCCGGATTCCGAGCGCGGCCGTGAACTGGCCGAGCACGCCGCCGAGCTCTGGGCGCGCCAGCAGGGCGCGACCGACGGTCCGGCCGCGCGCGCCGAGCTCGCGGACAGCTTCGGCGCGCCTTACGACGAGCGGCTGTCCCGGTACTGGGAACTGCTGGCGATCATCAACGAGTGGCCGCCGCACCCCACCACCGAACGGCAGGCGCACTGGCTCGCCGACGCCGTCCGCGCCACCCTGCCCTGATCGCGGCAGGGAACACGGCACCGATCCGGCTCGGGCGGAGCGGATTCCCGGGGGTGTCCGCGCCGGCCGGGCCGAACGGCCCGCTCGACCGACCGGTCGAGCGGGCCGTTGCGCCGGTTCAACTCAGGCGCAGGTCGTCTCGCCGGTGCACGGCGTCCAATTCCGCGGCGGGCAACGCCCGGACCAAGTCGCCCACCGGGCCGTGGCCCGGCAGCACCGCGTCCGGGTCCACCACCGACCACGGGATCAGCACCGTCGCCCGCGCGGGCGTGCCGGGATGCGGCAGCAGCAGCTCCGGGTCCTCGCTGCGCACGCCGTCCACGGTGACCACGTCCACGTCGAGCGTGCGCGGCCCCCAGCGGAGCTCCCGCACCCGCTCCGCCGCGCGCTCCAGCTCCTGGCCGCGGCGCAACCAGCCCCACTCGTCCACGTCGGCGGACGCCACGACCAGCACCGCGTTGAGGAAGTCCGGCTGGTCGGTGACGCCCCACGGCGCCGTCTCGTAGACCGGGGAGACCGCCACGACCGCGTCGCCGAACCCGTCCACCGCGGACCGCAAGTGCGCCAGCCGGTCGCCCAGGTTCGACCCCAGCGACAGCACCGCCCTGCTCATCGGCGCGCTCAGCCGTTCCGCGCCGCGCGCCGGGACCGGCGCATGGTGACCGCGACGTCCGCGAAGGTCAGCGGGATCGGCGCGGACGGCTTGTGGATCGTGACCTCGGCGGCGTGGGCGCGCTGATCGGTCATGATGCCGTCGGCGATCTCCGCGGCCACCGTCTCGATCAGGTCCCGCGACGGCCCGCTCACGACGTCCGCCGCGCGCTGGGCCAGCTCGCCGTAGTGCAGCGTCTGCGCCAAGTCGTCGTCGGCCGCCGCACCGGCCAGGTCCACCCACACCGTGATGTCGACCAGGAACTCCTGGCCGTCGCGCTTCTCGTGCTCGAACACGCCGTGGTTGCCGCGCACCCGCAACCCGGTCAACGTGATCCGGTCAGCCAACGGTCCCTCCGGTGTTCCACGCCGCGGTCACCGCGACCGCGTCCAGCGAACTGCGCACGTCGTGCACCCGCACCGCCCACGCGCCGCGGTCCGCGGCCAGCGCCGAGACCACCGCCGTCGCCGTCTCCCGGCCGGCCGGGGCGCGCGGAGTGCCGTCATCATCGGCCAGCAACTTGCCGAGGAACCGCTTCCGCGACGCGCCCACCAGCACCGGGAAGCCCAATCCGACGAACTCGCCCAGCCGGTTCAGCAGCGCCCAGTCGTGCTCCCCGGTCTTCGCGAAGCCCAAGCCCGGATCGAGCACGATCGCGTCCTCCCGGACGCCCGCCCGCAACGCCGCGTCGACCTGGGCCAGCAGCTCCGAGCGCACGTCGGCGACCACGTCGCCGTACTCGGCCAGCGAGTTCATGTCGCGGCTGTGGCCGCGCCAGTGCATCAGCACCCACGGCAGCCCGGTGTCCGCGGCGACCCGCGCCATGTCCGGATCGGCCAGCCCGCCGGACACGTCGTTGATCACCGAGGCGCCCGCTCCGGCGGTGGCCGCGGCGACCTCGGCGCGGGTGGTGTCCACGCTGACCGGCACCCCGCAATCGACCAGCTCCGCCACCACCGGCAGCACCCGCTCGATCTCGATCTCGGCCAGCACCCGGTCCGCGCCCGGCCGCGTCGACTCACCGCCCACGTCGATGATGTCCGCACCCGCCTCGAACATCTCGACGCCGTGCGCCACCGCGGCCTTGCGGTCCAGGTAGCGGCCACCGTCGGAGAACGAATCGGGCGTCACGTTCAGCACGCCCATCACCGCGCACCGGCCGGGCCGGGGAAGCAGCACGCTCATCACGAACCCCTGATCAACGACAACGCCTCGGCTCGGGACGAGGCGGAGCTGCGGAAGATACCGCGCACCGCGGAGGTCGTCGTGGTCGAACCCGCCTTGCGCACCCCGCGCATGCCCATGCACAGGTGCTCGGCGTCCACCACGACGATCACGCCGCGCGGCTCCAGCTTCCGCGCCAGGGCATCGGCGACCTGCGAAGTCAGCCGCTCCTGGACCTGCGGGCGCTTGGCGTAGAGGTCCACCAGCCGCGCCAGCTTCGACAGGCCGGTGACCCGGCCCTTCTCGTTCGGGATGTAGCCGATGTGCGCCACGCCGTGGAACGGCAGCAGGTGGTGCTCGCACTGGGAGTACATCGGGATGTCGCGGACCAGCACCAGCTCTTCGTGCGCCTCGTCGAAGGTGCGGTCGAGCACCTCGTCCGGGTCGGTGTAGAGCCCGGCGAACAGCTCCTGGTAGGCGCGGGCCACCCGGGCGGGCGTGTCCCGCAAGCCCTCCCGGTCCGGGTCCTCCCCCGCCGCGAGCAGCAGTTCGCGGACCGCCGCCGCCGCTCGTTCCTGGTCGAAAGCCGGTCGATCGAAACCGGTATCACCCGGCCGGGACTCGTCCCGTCCGGACTGCTCACCGAGATTGCTGATCACGTGTCGCTCCTCCACCGGCTCACACCGAACCGAGAAAGGGCACCGTCGACGTGCGACGGTGCCCCTTCTCGGTCTTGTCGCTCTCGGCGCGAGGCGGTCAGCGCCCGCCTTCGCCCTTGTCGTCTCCCCGCTGCTCCGATTCCGGAGCCTGCTGGGACTGCTGCGCGTCGGGCTGCTGGGCGCCGGACTGCTGGTCGGCACCCGCGTCCTGCCCCGACTGCGGCGTGCCCGGTGCCGCGGTGCCCGCTTGCGGGGCCTGCTGCGCACCGGCCGCGGGGTTCTGCTCCGCGGGCTGCTGCTGCGACCGCTCCCAGGACGGGACCCACTGCTGGTACGGCTGCTGACCGGCACCGCCCGGCGCCGTCGCCGGCGTCCAGCCGGGCGGGGCGCCGTAGTTCGGCGGCACGGCCTGCGGCTGGCCGTACTGGCCCTGCGGCTGGCCGTACTGCTGCTGGCCCTGCGGGTACTGCTGGCCCTGCTGCGGGTACTGGCCCTGCGGAGCCTGCTGCTGCCCCTGCGGGTGCGGGAACTGGACCGTGCCCTGCCCGCCCTGGGGCTGCTGGCCCTGGTTGTACTGACCCGCCGGGACGGCGCCCGCGGGCACCGAACCGTTCGGACCGGGAGCAGGGGCCTGCGGTGCCTGCGCCGGTTCGGGCGCGGGCGGGGGCCACGGCTCGCCGCGCTCGATGGCCAGCTCGCCCGGAGTCTTGATCGGCGGCTTCTCCGACGGGGTGCGCCCGCCGAAGTCGTTGAACGCCGTGATCCGGGGCCGCTTCTCGACCCTGGCGAAGATCCGCTCCAGGTCCTTGCGGACCAGCGTCTCCTTCTCCAGGACCTCCATCACGAGATCGTCGAGCACGTCGCGGTAGGTGTTGAGCACCTCCCACGCCTCGGTGTGCGCGGCCTCGATGAGCTTGCGCACCTCTTCGTCGATCTCGTGCGCGACCTCGTGCGAGTAGCTCGCCTGCTGCCCGGCGGAGCGGCCCAGGAACGGGTCGCCCTCCTCCTTGCCGTACTTGACGGCGCCGAGCCGAGCGGTCATGCCGTACTCGGTGACCATCGCGCGGGCGATCTTCGTGGCCTGCTCGATGTCGCTGGAGGCACCGGTGGTGGGCTCGTGGAACACGAGCTCCTCCGCGGACCGGCCGCCGAGCGCGAACACCAGGCGCCCGATCATCTCCGAGCGGGTCATCATGTCCTTGTCGTCCTCGGGGACGACGAGCGCGTGCCCACCGGTGCGGCCGCGCGGCAGGATCGTGAGCTTGTAGACGGGATCGACGTCCGGCATCGCCCAAGCGGCCAGCGCGTGCCCGCCCTCGTGATACGCGGTGATCTTCTTGTCCCGCTCCGAAATGATCTTGCTCTTGCGGCGCGGGCCGCCGACCACGCGGTCCACCGACTCCTCCAGAGCCGCACCCGTGATCAACTGACCGTTCTCGCGGGCCGTGAGCAGCGCGGCCTCGTTGACCACGTTCTCCAGGTCCGCGCCGGAGAACCCGACGGTCCGCTTGGCCAAACCGTCCATGTCGGCGTCCTGCGCCAACGGCTTGCCCTTCGAGTGCACGTCCAGGATCGCCTTGCGGCCGCGGATGTCCGGCGCCGACACGGGGATCTGCCGGTCGAAGCGGCCCGGGCGCAGCAGCGCCGGGTCCAGGATGTCCGGGCGGTTCGTCGCGGCGATCAGGATGATGCCGCCGCGCGAGTCGAACCCGTCCATCTCTACCAGCAGCTGGTTCAGCGTCTGCTCGCGCTCGTCGTGCCCGCCGCCGAGGCCGGCACCGCGCTGGCGGCCCACCGCGTCGATCTCGTCGACGAAGATGATGCACGGCGCGTTCTGCTTGGCCTGCTCGAACAGGTCGCGGACGCGGGAGGCGCCGACACCGACGAACATCTCCACGAAGTCCGAACCGGAGATCGAGTAGAACGGGACGCCGGCCTCACCGGCGACCGCGCGGGCCAGCAGCGTCTTGCCCGTACCGGGCGGACCGTAGAGCAGCACGCCCTTCGGGATCTTCGCGCCCAGCGCCTGGTAGCGGCCGGGGCTCTGCAGGAAGTCCTTGATCTCGTGGAGTTCCTCGACGGCCTCGTCGGCGCCGGCGACGTCGTTGAACAACGTCTTGGGCATGTCCTTGGTGAGTTGCTTCGCCTTGGACTTGCCGAAGTTCATCACCCGGTTCCCGCCGCCCTGGACGTTGTTCATCATCCACATGAGCAGCAGCACCAGCAGACCGATCGGCAGCAGATAGATCAACATCTGCGTCCAGAACGAGTCCTGGGTGACCTCGGTGTTCCACTTGTCGACGTTCGCCTGCCGGATGTCGTTGACCACCGCGTCGGTGGCGCCGGCAGGGTACTGCGCCATCAGCTGATTGCTGTTGGCGAAGCTCTGACCCTGTTTGAGGTTCAGCAGGACGCGTTGCTCTTTGTCCTGGATGGTCGCCTCGGCTACCTTGCCCTCGGAAATCTGCCGGAGAGCTTCGGAGGTCGAGACCTGCTGATAGGCCTTGGTCTCATCGAAGAGCACGCTGAGGCTCATTATCAGCGCTAACACCGCCAGGATCCAAAGCAGCGGGTTACGGAGCAGGCGCTTGAGGTCCATTCACTTGCGGCCGGCGGTCGGCCTCGACCCTCCCTGACTTCACTTCGGGCAACGGCACCGGTGAACGGCGCACGAACCGTCGCCGCCGTCAACCCCCTCGGACCAGCGTACCGGCCGCCGCGAGCGCGCCACCACGCCGAGCGTTGTGCAGGTCGACAAGCCTACCCCCGAACGGAACCGGACCTTTCCCACACCTGCTCCCAGCAGGCGCGCTCCTCACCGGCCGGAGGTGTACACCTTCGGATCGAGGGTGCCGATGTAGGGCAGATCACGGTAGCGCTCCGCGTAGTCGAGCCCGTAGCCCACGACGAACTCGTTCGGGATGTCGAACCCGACGTAGCGGACGGGCACGTCCACCTGCACGGCGTCCGGCTTGCGCAGCAGCGTGCACACCTCCAGCGAGGCGGGGTTGCGCGAAGCCAGGTTCTTCAGCAGCCAGGACAGCGTCAGGCCGGAGTCGATGATGTCCTCGACGATCAGCACGTGCCTGCCCGCGATGTCCCGGTCCAGGTCCTTGAGGATCCGTACCACTCCGGAGGACGAGGTCGACGAGCCGTACGAGCTCACCGCCATGAACTCGAGCTGCGTCGGTCGCGGCAACTCCCTGGCGAGGTCGGTCATGAACATGACCGCGCCCTTGAGCACGCCCACCAGCAGCAGATCGCCGCCTCTGGCGTCCTGGAAGTCCTCGGCGACCTGCTTGGCCAACTCGGCCGTCTTGTCCTGGATCTGCTGCTCGGTGATGAGCACTGAAGCGATGTCGCCGTCGTACACGGACCGGCTTCCCCTCTCGCTGTTGGGTGCACGTTCACCCGCCGCTCACCGGCCCGGCGGTTCCCCGTCCACCACGTTCCACCTGAAGCCTGCCATGCGCCCGGCGCAGCACAAAGCCGCCCGGCAGCGCACGAGGGCCCTGACCGCGCCACGCACCGGCCAGCGCGTCCGCCGCGCGGAGGTGGGCGTCGGAGAGCTCGGCGACCCCGCGCTCCAGCAACCACCCGCGCAGCACCCTGCGGCGCACCGCGGGCGGGTGCGCGGCCAAGGCCGCCGCATCCAGCTCCGCACCCCGTTCCACCTGCGCGCGAACGGTCGCGGCGACCTCGTCGAGGGCGTCGGCGTCCTCCCGCAGCTGGCGCGCGGTGCGGGCCAGCGCGCTCGCCACGCCGCCCTGCAGCACGTCCTCCAGCAGCGGCAGCACCTCTGTGCGCAACCGCACACGGGTGAACCGGCTCTCGCCGTTGTGCGGGTCCTGCCACGGACGCAGGCCGGCCTCGGCGCAGGCCCGCACCGTCGTGTCCCGCGAGACGCCGAGCAGCGGGCGCGCCCACGGCCGGTCCCACGGGCGCATGCCAGCGATGGAGCGGGCGCCGGAGCCGCGCCCGAGGCCGAGCAGCACGGTCTCCGCCTGGTCGTCGAGGGTGTGCCCGAGCAGCACGGCCGCCCCGGCGGGCCGGGCCCGGTCGAGCTCGGCGTACCGGGCTCGCCGCGCCGCCGCTTCCGGGCCGCCGGGGCCGGTCACCCGCGCCGCCAGCACCGCGACGTCGGCGAACCCGAGCCGCGCGAGCTGATCGGCGGCGCGCGCGGCGACCTCGGCGGAACCGTCCTGCAAGCCGTGGTCGACGACCCGGGCGCGGACCCGCAGCTCCTGCTTGCGGGCGCAGTGGGCGGTCGCGGCGGCGAGCGCGAGGGAATCCGCTCCGCCCGAGCAAGCCACCACCAGCGGCGCGTCCCGCACCTCGGCGGTGGCGGCGAGGAAACCCCGCACCGCGGAACGGACCTCGAGCATCGCGGGCCCCGCCTCGACGGGCGCGCGACGATCAGAAGCGGAGGTCACCGCCCCATTGTGGTCCCCGGCGGACGCGCACCGGGCGCTCGGTCCGCCGCTCGCCCCGAAGCGGAGCGGGCTTTCACCCGTGGACGCGGCGCAGCCAGGCGGCGGGGTCGGTGGTCTCGGCGCGGGTCGGCAGGTGCTCCGGTGAGGTCCACACCGCGTTGAACCCGTCCATGCCGACCTCCCGCACCACGTGCCGGGTGAACGCGGCGCCCTGCGCGTACTGGCGCATCTTCGCGTCCACGCCGAGCACGCTGCGCAGCAGCCGGTCCAGCAGGCCGCCGCCTTGGCGGCGTTCGGTGAACCGGCGGCGGATGGTCGCCACGCTGGGCACCACCTCCGGGCCCACCGCGTCCATCACGTGATCGGCGTGGCCTTCCAGCAGGGTCGACAGCGCCAGGATCCGATCGAGCGCGGCGCGCTGCCGGGGACCTTGCAGCAGCTCCACCAGGCCGAGCACGCCAGGACTGGACTGGGCGTCGGGCCCCGCCCGCACCCCGCGCACCGCGCCGGGCAGCCTGCTCAGCAGCTCACCGGGCGAGGAGTCCAGGTCGGACAGCAGCATGCCGAGGCTGTCGGCGAAGTGGTCCCGCAACCACGGCACCGCGTTGAACTGCAACCGGTGCGTCGACTCGTGCAGGCACACCCACATGGTGAAGTCGTCCGCGGGCACGTCCAGCGCCTGGCGGGCCGCGACGATGTTCGGCGCCACCAGCAGCAGCCGCCCCGGCCGGGTGCCCTGGTCGCTGGGCAGGAACGGGTCGTACTGCCCGAGGACCTTGGTGCCCAGGTACGACAGCACCAGCCCCGCTTGCACGCCCGCGCCGCGCACGCCGAGCCCGCCGAGCAGGTCGCTGCCGGTGGAACGGGAGTTCAGCGCGATACCGGTGAGCTCGGAGAGCCCGCGCGCCGCGGCCCGCACCCACTCGGTGCGGTCCACCACGTCGCCTTCGAGCACCGGCAGGTCCAAGCCGAGCCCGGTCAGCTCCCGCACGTGGGTCTCAGCGGCGACGCTCGCCCTGCGGAGCTCGCGCACCGCGTGCGCCGCCTCCGACCGGGAGACCTCGGGGCCGGTCTGCATCAACCGGCCCGCGGTGGCCGCGGCGAGGTCCCAGTCGAGCGTCCGCCGCGCTCCGTCCCGGCTGTTCGGTCGGGGCGGCAGCGTGGCGGATCGCGAAGTCACGAAACCGACCGTACTCCGGGTGAGCTGGGCCGCGACACCGCTGCGGCGGCGCGTCCGGTCAGCGGCATCCGCACTGCTGGATCGCGCCCGCGACCTCGTCGAGGGCGGGCCGGACCGAGTCCGGGGCGGCCGTGCTGTTGGACATCAGCGCGAACACGAGCAGCCTGCCGTCCTGGGTGAGGATCGTGCCGGAGAGGCTGTTCGCCCCGTCCAGCGTGCCCGTCTTCGCCCGGACCCAGCCGCGCCCGTCGCCATCGCCGTAGCGGTCGGCGAGGCTGCCCGAACCGCCCGCGACGGGCAGCCCGGTCAGCAGCGCCCGCAGCTTCGAGCTCCGCTGCGAGAGCCCGCCGTCGCGCTCGGGCGCGGTCGCGGTGGCCATCAGGTCCGCCAGCACCTTCGCCGGGATCCGGTCCTGGGTGGACAGGCCGCTGCCGTCGGACATCTGCACGCCGGTGAGGTCGACGTCGTTGCGCTGCAGCACTTCGCGCACGGCCTTCACCGAACCGGCGAAGGACGGCTCGTTGCCGGTCTTGATCGCGACCTCGCGGGCCAGCGCTTCGGCGAGCACGTTGTCCGAGTGGATCAGCGTGGTCTCCATCAGCTTGCGCATGGTCGGCGAGTCGACGGATCCCAGCGCCTGCGCGTTGTTCGGCGCCGTTCCCTCCGAGACCGCCGACGACGGCACCCCGAGCCGGGAGGCGAGCTCCTCGCCCGCCTTCGCCGCCGGCGAGAGGGTGCGCGTTCCGTAGTCGTCGGTCGGGTCCGCGCGACCTCCGTCGGCCATCACCGACTCCATCGGCGCCATGATCCCGGCCGGGATGTCCTCAGGCAGCCAGCCGGGAGCAGTCGACTCGCCCCGGTAGCGGCTGGTGTCGACCTGGATCGACGTGACCTGGCCGCCCGTCGCGGCCCGCACCTGCGCGGCGAGGTCGTCGAAGCGCGCCGCTCCCGGGTACACCGACTCCTCGCCCGCGGGCAGCGTCGTGAGGGTCGGGTCGCCGCCGCCGACGAGCACCACGCTGCCGGGCTCGGACCCGCGCACCACCTTGGTGGTGAACCGCGCGTCGTGGTCGAGCTCCAGCATCGCCGCGCTCATCGTGAGCAGCTTGCCGGTGGAGGCGGGCATCATCGGCCGGTTCTGGTCGCGTTCCCACAGGGTGCGCCCGGACTGCACGTCGACCACGGCGCCCGTGACGGGGGCGAGCACGGGGTTCGCCAGCGGCTCGCTCACTGCGGCCTCCACCCCGGACCGGCCGGGCTCGGGCGCGCTGGTGCCCACCGGGCGGATCGACGGGGCGAGCCGCACCGGCGCGGGAGCGTCGGCGAGCCGCGCGGCGTTGAGCCCGCTGATCAGCGCGGGCACCCCCACCGCGAGCCCCGCTCCGAGCACGACCACGGTCAGCACCGCCAGCAGCACCGTCGCCAGCTTGCGGCGCGGCGCGGGAGCGGCCGGGCGCTCGTCCTGGTGGTCGTGCTCGTCGTGGTCCTGCTCGGGTTCGGGCTGCGGTTCGATGCGCTGCGGCGTCGCCCGGTGCGCGTCCTGGTGCGGCTGCTGCTGGAAGGAAGCGGGCGCGGCGAAGTCCTGCGGCTGCGCGGGCGGCGGCGGGCTCGGCTGCTGCGGCGGCGCCGGTCGGGGCGGCGCGGGCCGGGCCTGGGCGGACTGCCGGGCCTGCGGCGCGGGAGGCGGGCCGGTGAAGTCGGGGCGGCGGAACTGCTGCGTCCGCTCCGCGTCCGACGGTCCCGGCACCGGAGGCCGCGCGGGCTGCGGCGGCGCCGGCGGGACGATCGGAATCCGGGTGGTCGGCGGGCCCGGGTCGAACGCCTGCGGTCGCTGCGGCCCGGGAGTCTGCGGGCCGGGCCGGTCGTCGGTGGCGGGGCCGTCGCCTTCGCGGAACGCCTGCGGCGACTCCGCGCGGCCGTCGGTCCGGCGGGAGTCCTCCGGCTGGCCCGCCTGCTCGCGGCGCCGGGTCTCCTGTTCGAGGTCGGCGAGGCTGAACCGCTGGGTGTCCTCGATCCGCCGGAACTGCTGGGTCTGCTCGACGGGCGCGGGGCCGATCGGGGTGCCGGCGTCCGCGGTGAACGCCGAGTCCACGGCGGGCGGCGGCTCGACGCGCGGCCGGGAATCGGTGGACGAGGGCGGCGACGCGGCGGCGTCCGCGGTGAACGCGGAGTCGTCGCCGTCGGACTCGGGTTCTTCGGGTTCCGCTTCGACGCGCGCCTGCTCGGCGGTGGGCCACTCGTCGCGGTCCGCGCGGCCGGTCTCGGCGGCGGTGTCCGGCGCCGGGCGGTCCCGCAGCGCGTCCTCGCGCTGGTCCTCGCGCCGCAGGTCGACGCGGGCGGTCGCGTCGGTGGCGGTGCCGAAGCGGCCGGTGGCGACGTCCGCGGTGGCGTCCCGCGACTCCTCGTCCGCGTCCCGGCGGTCGTCGACGTCCCGGCGGTCGTCGACGTCCCGGCGGTCGTCGACGTCCCGGCGGTCGTCGACGTCGCGGCGGTCGTCGACGTCGGCGGTCGCGTCCCGCTCGGTCTCGACATCGTCGGTCGCGTCCCGGTCAGCCTCGGCGTCGGCGGGCGCATCGCGGTCGTCGACGTCAGCGGGGGCGTCCTGGTCGGCGTCGGAGGGCGCGTCCTGAGCCGCCTCGGTGGTGGTGCCGGTCGCCGAGTCCGCGGCCTCCGGCTCGGCGGCGGGCGCCGCCTCCTGCGCCGCGGTGTCGTCGCGGCGCTCGGTGTCCGGCCGGTGCTCCGCGATCGCCCGCCGGTCGAGGCGCTCGGTCGCGGGTCCCGCGTCACCGCGCGACTCGGTCTCGGTGACCGGCTCGGTCCGGGAGTCGCCGGTGGTCCGGGGCTCGTCCGGGGACACCGCCCGCTGCGGGCCGGTCGTCTCGACGTCGTCGGTCGGCTCGGCCTGCGCTGCCGTCGCGGTGTCCACGGCGGAAGCGCCGGGCGCCTCCGGTTCGGCGGCCGGTACCGGCCGCTGCGGCCCCGTGACCTCGACGTCCTCGACGCGATCGGCCGGGACCGCGGGCTGCGGGCCGGTGACTTCGGCGTCATCGAGGGCTTCCGGTGCTGCGCCGGTCCCATCGGCGGGAGCCTGCTCGGCGGGCTCAGCCACCGCGCTCTCGTCCGCAGCGGTCCCGAAGGTCGCGGTCCCGGAGGTCGCAGGCTCGGGTGCCGCGGTCTCAGAGGTCGCGATCTCAGGGGCTGGGGGCTCGGGTGCCGCGGTCCCGGACGCCGTGTCCTCGGTCTCGGGCGCCGCCGTCGCGGCGGACCCAGCGGCCGGAGTCTCGGCGGGCGTGGTCCCGGTCGACGTGGTCTGGGCGGCCGTGGTCTCGGTCGACGTGGTCTCGGTCGACGTGGTCTCGGTCGACGTGGTCCCGGTCGACGTGGTCCCGGTCGACGTGGTCTGGGCGGCCGTGGTCTCGGTCGCGGTGGTCTCTGGCCAGGCGCCCGCGCCGATCCAGCTCGGTCGGCCGGAGCCGCCGGGCCGCTCCGAATCGCCCTGGTCCGGCTCCTGCTCCGCCGCTTCCGGTGCGGGTGGCTCGTCCTGCGCGGCCGTCTCCGGCCGGGACGAGTCGTCGCCGACCTCCGACGAGGCCGCCGGTCGCTGATCATCGTGCGTCCGCCCGGGTTCCTGCTGGCCGGCGGAGCTCGCGTCCTCCGAGTCGCCGGTGGGCGCGGGCTCGTCCGAGTCCGTCGTCGACTCGGCTTCCGCCTCGGCGGGACGCTCCGCCTGCGCCGGTGCACCGGTCGCGTCGGTTCGGGTGCCGTCCTGGGCGGAGGCCTGGTCCTCCCCGGCGTCCGAGCCGGTGGTGGACGAGGTGTCGTCCGGGCCGGTCGTGCCCGAGTCCGCCGCGGTGGATGCCGCGCTCCCCGATTCCGAAGTCCCGGAGTCGGCAGCGGTCGCGTCCGAGGACTCCGCCTTCGAAGTCCCGTCCTCCCCAGCCGTCGAGTCCGCGTTCTCCGGCTCACCGGCAGCGGAATCGGACTTCTCGGATGCGGAGGAATCGGTGGCAGCGGCGTCGGAGGTCTCCGATTCGTCCTTCGAACCCCCGGTGCCCTGCCCTGCCGAATCCCGGGTCTCCGCGGTCTCCGCGCCCGAGATCATTCCCGTGACCCGGGACCCCGTGGTCTGCCAGCCGGAGAAGTCGTGCGCGGCGGCCTGCCGCCCGGCGTTCGGCTCGACCGAGCCGACGAAGCCCACCGCTCGGGCCACCGGCGCGGTGCCCGGCGTGCTCGGCGCGTCCTCGTCGAGGGTGCCCCGCACCGTCGACCCGCTGCTCATCGCCGCAGCCGTGTCCGAGCTCGCGTCCGACGAGTCGTCGCGCTGCTCGGCCTCGCTCGACGAGCCCTGCTCAGCGGATTCCCCACCTGACGCGGCGTCCTCGTCCTGCGCCCGCGCGGCGCCCTCGGCCGCCACCGAGTACGCAGGCCGTCCGTCCGGCTCCGCGGAACCGCCCTCGGTCGTGCTCTCATCCGGCCGTTCCTCGGGCTCGGCGTCACCGCCGCCGACCGCACCCGCGGCCCCAGCCTCCGAATCGCCCCCGGCCTGGTCGTCGTCCGGAGTCGCGGAACCACTCGTCCCGGACTCGGCCGCGGAACCACCGGCCGTCGATCCGCCGGAACCGGCACCGCTCGCACCGGAATCGCCGGACGAACCGGCCCGCTCGGCACCAACGGGCTCGGCTTCCTCAGCGCCGGAACCACCGTCCCCGGAACCAGCCGCCCCGGTCTCAGCGTCCCCAGCGCGCGATTCGTCCGCGGAATTCGATGGTTCCACCGCGGTCTCGTCGGCCTGCTCCGAAGACGACCGCCCGGAATCCCGATCGCCGTCCGCCCGATCGGCCTTCTCGTCCTGGTCGATCCGGACCGTGCCCGTGATCGAGGCCCGCGCGGACGCCTTCTCGGTGTTCCCGCCGGTCGACGTGGTCTCGGCACCGGACGCTTCAGTGTTCACCGGCTGTTCATCGCCGGAAGAGGCCGACTCGTTCCGCTCGCCCCCGGCGGAAGCACCCGCCGCCGCCTCAGCGGTCGTCCCCTGGTCCTCCACCGGAAAGCCGGGATCGTCGCCCGCGGACTCCTCCGCCTGGTGCTCCGTCGGCCAAGGCTGCTCATCAGCACGCGCGCGATCCCGCTCGGGATGCTCGGCGTCCGCGCTCCGCCCCTGCTCATCGCCCTGCGAACCCGCCGTTGAGGCGGCCGCTTCCGTGGCGGGCTGCTCGGTGGCGTCGGGCTCGGACACCTCACCCCTGAGGCTGTGGGGTTCGGGCACGGGCTTCCTCCTCGACGGTTCGCAAGACTGCCAGATGCGAGCTGCCGCACTGCGGTGGGGCTCGGCGCGCGGCCGTGGTCCACACTAGACGTGGTCGTGCCGCATCACGGGCGGCCACTCCGACGTGTGAGCCTGCCGCTCGACCTCGGGTGACGCCGTGCGGTGAACGACGAAATCATCGCAGGTCAGGACACTGACGATGTACGGGACCGGGATGCGGGACCGGCCTGGCAACGGCGGCCGGACGGTCGGGCACAGTCTCGACGAGCAAGCTGGCGAGAACGAGTGAGGAACCGCGTGGACTTCGACGTCACCATCGAGATCCCCAAGGGGAACCGGAACAAGTACGAGGTGGACCACAAATCCGGCCGGATCCGGCTGGACCGGACGTTGTTCACCGCCACCCAGTACCCCGCCGACTACGGCTTCGTCGAGGACACCCTCGGCGAAGACGGCGACCCGCTGGACGCCCTGGTGCTGGTGCAGGAGCCCACCTTCCCGGGATGCCTGATCACCGCGCGCGCGGTCGGCATGTTCCGGATGCGCGACGAGAAGGGCGGCGACGACAAGGTCATCTGCGTCCCGTCGGACGACCCGCGCCAGGAGCACCTGCGCGACATCCACCACCTGGCGGAGTTCTACCGCCTGGAGATCCAGCACTTCTTCGAGGTGTACAAGGACCTGGAGCCCGGCAAGAGCGTCGAAGGCGCCACCTGGGTCGGTCGCACCGAAGCCGAGGCGGAGATCAAGCGCTCCTACGAACGAGCCAAGGAACAGGGCCACTGAGACCCGGATCTTCCTTGGAACGGCCTGCTTAGCGGGTCGCTCAGCGGAACCTCAGCGGCTTCCTCGCTGCGGGATCTTTTTTCCAAGTGGCTCCGCCACGAGGAAAAAAGCTGTCCTCGCGAGGAACCCGCTGAGAACCCGCCGGTGGTCGGCTTGCTCTAGCCGGTCACTGCTCAGCGGCTTCGCCGCTGACAGGACGAGGATCAGAAGATTGCACCGAAGGCCCTTCCCGGATCGGGGAGGGCCTTCGTCGTGGGGTCAGCGGGGTTGGTGGCCGAGGGCGGTGGAGACGTCCATGGCGGCGGCGCGGATTCGGTCGCCGAACTCGCGCAACCGGGTCATGTCGTGCTCCAGGGCGAGCGTCGAGACGCTTACTCCGCCGACGACGGCACCGGAGTGGTCGCGCACGCAGGCGCCGGTGCAGCGCACGCCGAGCTCGTTCTCCCCGTCGTCGAGCGCGTACCCGGCGGCCCGGACCTCGTCGAGCTGCGCGTGCAGCTCGCGCTGGGTGGTCAGCGAGTTCGCGGTGCGCGCGGGCAGGTCACCGGCACCGATGAGCTCACCGACGGCGTCGGCGGGCAGTTCCGCCAGCACCGCTTTGCCGATGGCGCTGGTGTGCCACGGCAAGTGCATGCCGATCCGCGAGCCCATCCGGTACGGCTTGTCCGGCTCGACCTTGTGCACGTACAGCAGCTCACCGCCGAAACGCATCGCGAAGTGCACGGTGCAGCCGGTGTCGTCGCGCAGCCGCACCAGCGCCGGATCGGCCTGCGCGGCCGGATCGAAGCGGTAGAGCACCTTTCCCGCCAGCGCGAGCACCCGGTCCCCGGTGCGGTAGCCGGTGTCGTCGCTGTGCGCGAAACCGGTCTCCACCAGCACCTGCAGCAGCCGGTGCACGGTCGACTTGGGCAGGCCGGTGGCGGCGGCGAGCTCGGTGACGCGGCCGTGGTCGGCGAGCGCTTCGAGCACGCGCAGCGCCTTGCGGACCGCGCCCGGCCCTTCGGTGGTGCTGGTCACCGGGCCATCCAACCACCGTCGACGACGAGGACGTGCCCGTTGACGTAGTTCGACGCGTCCGAGGCCAGGAACACCGCGGCCCCGGTGAGGTCGTCCGGTTCGCCCCAGCGCCCGGCGGGGATGCGTCCGCGCAGCTCCGGCTCGCGCTGCTCGTCGGCCTGCAGCACGGCGGTCTGATCGGTCCGGATGTAGCCGGGCGCGATGGCGTTGACCTGCACCCCGCTCGACGCCCACTCGTTGGCGAGCGCCTTGGTGAGCCCGGTGACCGCGTGCTTGGCCGCCGCGTACGCGGGCACCCGGACGCCGCCTTGGAACGACAGCAGCGAAGCGATGTTGATGATCTTCCCGTGCCCGCGGGCCAGCATCCGCTCCCCGGCGAGCCTGCTGAGCAGGAACACCGCGTCGAGGTCCACGTCGAGCACTCGCCGCCAATCCGCGTAGGACACCTCGGCGGCGGGTTCCCGGTGGATGATCCCGGCGTTGTTGACCAGCACGTCGACCTGCCGCTCGGCGAACGCCGCGCGCAGCCGCTGCTCGGCCGCCGCCGGGTCCGCGAGGTCGACGCCGACGGCCTCGGCCTCGGCACCGCGCCGGCGCACCTGCTCGGTCACCTCGTCGAGCGTGCCCTCGCGCCCCAGCAGGACCAGACCGGCACCGGCTCCGGCGAGTCCTAGGGCGATCGCCCGGCCGATCCCGGTGCGCGCACCTGTGACAAGCGCGGTCCGCCCGCGCAGCGAGAACAGTTCAGCGCTCATGCCCACCCCTACCGCAGTTCCGCGACGGCCACGTGGTCCATGTCGTCGAACGACTGGTTCTCCCCGGCCATCGCCCACACGAAACCGTACCGGTGCGTACCGGCTCCACTGTGGACGGACCAGCTGGGCGAGACCACCGCCTGCTCGTCGCCCACCACCAGGTGCCGGGTCTCGCCGGGCTCGCCCAGCAGGTGCAGCACCCGGTGCTCGGCGGGCAGGTCGAAGTACAGGTAGCACTCGGTGCGCCGGTCGTGGGTGTGGGCGGGCATGGTGTTCCAGACGCTGCCCTCGGCGAGTTCGGTGACGCCCATGACCAGCTGGTCCGAGGCGATTCCCGCCGTGTGCACGTACTTGCGCAACTCGCGCACGTTCGCGGTGGCCTGCGCGCCGAGCCGCGCGGGTTCGGTGTCTGCGTGCCGCGCGACCCGCGTCGGATGCGCCGCGTGCGCGGGAGCGGAGACCAGGTAGAACCGCGTGCCGTCGCCGCGGAACGCCACCTCGCGGGTGCCGACCCCGACGTACGCGCAGTCGCGGTGCTCCAGGCGGTGCTCGGTGCCGTCGGCGATGACGGTGCCCGGCCCGCCGAGCGCGATCACGCCGAGTTCGCGGCGCTCGCAGAAGAACTCGCCGCGCAGCGCGGGTTCCGCGGTCAGCTCCAGCACCTGCCCCGGCCCGGGAACGGCACCGCCGAGCACCACCCGGTCCTGGTGCGAGTGCACGGTGCGGATCTCGCCGGGCGCGAACAGGTCGGGCACCAGGTAGTGGGCGCGCAGCGCGTCGGTGTCGAAGCCGGGCACCTGGTCGGGGTGCGTGGCGTGCCGGTTCTCCATGCGGAGCCTCCTCGTTCAGGACCGGGCGGACCGGCCGTTCGCCGGGAATTGGGCCGGGCGGCCGATAGCCAGTCGACGGTGATCGGGGTCACCATGGCCGTCACCGAATATGGAACCCCGTTCTGCTTTTCGGAACAACCCGCCGTTCGGCGGGTCTGTGGAGGTCACCGTGCCGCCCTACCACCAGAGCCCCGATCCCACCGGCTCCCTGCTGCTGTCCGCGCTGCTCGCGCTGCTGCCCCTGGTCACGCTGCTGTTCCTGCTCGGCGGACTGCGTTGGAAAGCGCACTGGGCCGGGCTGGCGACCCTCGGCGTGGCGCTCGTCGTCGCCGTCGCGGGCTACGACATGCCACCGCTGCTCGCGCTCGACGCCGGGCTGTACGGCATGGCGCAGAGCCTGCTGCTCATCCTCTGGCTCACCTTCAACGCCATCTGGATCTACAACCTGACCGTGCACAGTGGACACTTTGCGGTGCTGCGCCGGGCGTTCGGCACGCTCGGCGAGGACATCCGGGTGCAGTCCATCGTCATCGCCTTCTGCTTCGGCGCACTGCTCGAAGCGCTCGCCGGCGGCGGCGGACCGGTCGCGATCTGCGCGGTCATGCTCATCGCGCTCGGCGTCTCCCCGCTCAAGGCCGCCGCGCTGGCGCTGGTCGCCGACACCGCGCCCGTCGCGTTCGGCGGCATGGGCAACCCGATCACCGTGCTCGGCGAGGTCACCGGCCTGCCCGCCGCGGAATTCGGCGCGGTCGCCGGGCGCCAGGTATCGGTGCTCGCCGTCGTCGTCCCGTTCGTGCTGCTGCTCGTCGCCGACGGGCGCCGCGGCGTGCGGCAGGCGTGGCCCGCCGCGCTGGTCGGCGGGATCTCGTTCGCCGCAGCGCAATTCCTCACCTCGAACTACCTGTCGTACCAGCTCGCGGACATCGTGGCGGCGATCGTGTCCGCCGGTGCGATCCTGCTGCTGCTCCGGGTGTGGCGCCCCGGCGAACCGGTCACGGCGGCGCTGCTCCCCGACGACCGGGACGCAGACGCGTCCGGCGCTCCGGCGCCCACCGAACCCGCGGCGCTCACCACGACCGCCCGCCCGCAGGCCGAAACGTCCGCGCCCGCAACGGATTCCCGCGCCGAAACGCTGCGCGCCTTCGCCCCCTACGCGATCATCGTGCTGGTCTTCGCGCTCGCGCAGTTCGACTCCGTGAAAGCACCGCTGAAAACGCTGACCTGGAGCTTCGACTGGCCCGGTCTCACCGTGCTCACGGCCGCCGGCACTCCCGTGGACACCGAGTACGAGTTCGCCATCGGCTCCGCCACCGGGACCCTGCTCCTGCTGTCCGGCCTGCTGGCGCTGCCGTTCCTGCGGGTGCGCCCGAAGGACGCCGTGCTCGTCTACGGCCGGACGCTGCGGCAGTTCGGCTGGGCCATCCTCGCGATCCTCGCCGTGTTCGCGCTGTCCTACGTGATGAACCTGTCCGGGCAGATCACCACGCTCGGCGTCTGGCTCGCGGGCACCGGGGCGTTCTTCGCGTTCCTCTCGCCCGTCGTGGGCTGGTTCGGCGTCACCATCACCGGCACCGACGCGGGTGCGAACGCGCTGTTCGGCGGCCTGCAGACCACCGCCGCCCAGCAGATCGGCGCGGACCCGGTGCTGCTGGGCGCGGCGAACTCCTCCGGCGGCGTGATGGCGAAGATGATCTCGCCGCAGAACCTGGCGATCGGCACCGCGGCGGTGGGACTGGTCGGACGCGAAGGCGAGCTGTTCCGCCGCGTCTTCGGCTGGAGCCTCCTGCTCCTGCTCCTCATGTGCACCCTGGTCTACCTGCAGTCGACCCCGGTACTGAGCTGGATGCTCCCTTGAGCGCCTGCCCTTGATCTCGACCTGCGCAGGGGGCGGGTGGCGGAACCTCAGTGGCTTCCTCGCTGCGGGATCTTTTTCCCAAGTGGCTCCGCCACGAGGGAAAAAGCCGTCCTCGCGAGGAAGCCACTGAGAACCCGCTGCGGTGCCGGCAGGCAGGGTGGTCACTGCTCAGCGGCTCCGCCGCTGACAAGACAACGACAAATACCCCCGCTCACCTGGAAAAGACACGGGCGCCGAGAACGAGCCTGAGGGGAGTGAACGGACTGTTCGTCCGGTCTGATCGGACGAACGGTCCGTTCACTCCGCGCTCCACCCTGCCGTCGGCGGCGTCCTCCCCCAATTCGGGGTAGGGGGACGACACCGCCGCACCGCAGATCATCGTCGCCGCGCGGTGATCTCGCCGGATCACTGCTGCCGGCGCGGCACCGCGGCGACGAGCACGCCGCCGAGCAGCAGCAGGCCGGTTCCGGTCCAGAACAGCGGAATCGTGTAGTACGCGCCGCTCGTCTTCGCCAGCGGCGGGGCGGCGGCACCCTGCGCGGGCGGCGCCGGTGCGGGCTGCTGCTGCGCGGGAACCTCGCACACCACGCCGCCTTCCGGCGCTCCCGCCCGAGCCGTCTGCTCGCCGAAGGTCACGTGGGCCAGCGCCGCGTCGGGCATGCCGAGCGCGGTCCCGGGCAGCAGCTTCAGGTCGAACAACCGCGCACCCGCCCGCATTTCGGTGCCCTGCGCCTCCTCGGTGAGTTCACCGATGCTCAGCCGCAGCACGCCGATGTCGAGCACGCGCTCGTTGAGCGCGGGCCCCACGACCGGCAGCTCGCCGGGCGCGCCCGGCAGCCCGATCGGCAGGTCCGCCGTCGGATTCGCCGCGTCGATCACCACGAGCTCCCGGCCGCCCTGCGACACCCGCAGCACCGGAGCCTCGTAATCCACAGTGGACGTTTCGGGGTCGCCCGTGGCGGTGACCGTCAACTTCGGCTCGCTCACCACGTCCACGCGCAGTTCCTGCGGAGTGCCCGACAGCAGCCGCACGCTCGCCAGCTGCATCGCCGACGTCGCCCGCACCGCCTTGCCCGCCGAACCCGGCACGTCGACGAGTTCGATGCGGGACTGCGCGCGCACCGCGTCCGGCACGTTCAGCAACGATCCCGCGCCCGATTCCGTCGGCGCACCACCGGAAAGCAGCCCGCCGAGCCGCGCGAGCGACCCCGGCATCTCCCCGGCGAGCGCCGCCTCCGGGGCGTCCCGCTGCTCCGCGGGCAGCAGCTCGGAGACCTGTTGCGGCCCGTCCGGCAACGCGGGCAGCACGTTCACCGCGGACAGGCTCCCCAGCGAACTGCTCGCCTCCGAGATCGGCGACACGCACGGACCGAGCCGGTCGTCCCACCGCGCGTGCGCGCTCCCCTCCAGCAGACCGAGCTTCACCAGCGCATCAGCGGGCGACGCGGGCGGCCGCACCCCGGTCACCGTCGGCTCCGCGTGGTCCGGCACCGCCGTCTGCACCACCGACGCACCCGGAACCTGCGGCGAATACCCGCCGATCGCGGCACCGAACGGCGCGGCCTCGGCGGTCGCCCGCTCGTGCGCCAGGTACGCGCCGGAGTCGGCCTTCGACTTCGCCAACCCCAGGCCGAGCTCGATCAGCGACTGCTTGCGCAACGCGTCCTCGTAGGCCGGATCGTCGAAGATGCTCTCCCCCGGAACCGTTCCCGGCAGCACCCGCACCACGCCGATCCCGGTGCCCACCTCCGCGGAGATCGGCCCCGGCTGCACCGGCAACTCCAGCGCGGGCGGCTGATCCGGGTCCACCGGCGTCGGCACCGGGGTGGTCTGCGCGAACGCGGCGGGCATCCCCAACCCTGCGACGGCCAGCGACACCGTCGTCACCGCGGTGAAACGACGCAGCGGTCGAACTGATCGCATCCGTATGCCCTCCATCGGCACATCGGTGACGAGCGTCACCGCACATATCAACGACGGCCCCCCGTCCAGGTGACGCTGATCTTCGCCGCAACCGGTGACGCCGCACACCGGCAACCCCTCCGCCGGACGCCCCCACCGGACCCGCTACACTCGTCCCCGCAACGCCGCCTTAGCTCAGTCGGCCAGAGCGACGCACTCGTAATGCGTAGGTCAAGGGTTCGATTCCCTTAGGCGGCTCGCTGAGAAGACCGCAGGTTCACTCCGGTGACCTGCGGTCTTTCTCGTTCGGCACCCGCATCCGCGGTGAGGGCCGCTCGCCGCCGGGCCCATCCGAACATCATCCGCGCACCGGGCCGCGCTCGATTCCGGAGAACCCGAATCACACCCGGAACCACTCGGGGAATTTCGAACGCCTTCCCGCGGGGCGACCGGCCACTACCGCGCGCGCAACCACCCGACGATTTCCGGAACGACACCGAAGTACCGAACTGAACTGCTGCAACGCCGTTCTGACCCGAAAATCGCGACACCTCGGAACCAGCCGGAGACCACAATTTTCCCGAGTTTCGAACTCCGCCGTCCGATCGCCCATCCACGCATTTCGAAAATCGATTCGCGGCACCGTTCGCACACCGAACCGGCGGACCGGATCGACGAATCCCACCTCCACGGCCGAGCCGTTCGCGACCGCTCGCGGCACCACCACCCCCACCGGACATCCCTCTCCCCACCCGGCCCACTGCACCCCGGACGCCCCTATAGCAGAGGGATCGCTGGGCTGATCGTGGCCCACGTGATTGGGCCGGACGGACGCGCTGCCACAGTGGAGAACCCCGATCCGGGGCGAGTAGTCGCGGCGACTGAGCACTTGCGCCATCGACTGTTATCACTGGCAGGTTTCGACGAAGATGCCTCGCGGTCGACCTGCGGTGATCACAAGGCGTAACAGGGTGTAGGCCGAACAGCCCATTCAGCTATCACCCGACCGGTCGATTGTCGTCGTACTTGGGGAACTACTTCGATCACAGTGACGCCGGAAGGATCGATGTGATGGAGCGTTGGGACGCGGGCACGGGCATCATTGGGGGCGGGGTCATCGCCGGGGAAACCCAACCGCAGGACTGGGAGCGCCGAATCAGCGAGCTGTCCGAACAGCTCTACCGAGCGCGACTGCTGCAACGACTTCTACTGATCTGGGCCTATCCGGGGAACGTGGCCCTCACCGGGCTCTCGATCTCCGGGATCGTGCTGCTCACGCCCCCGATAGCGGTATCGGTGGCGGCGGTGGCGATACCCGTCGGCTCGGTCGCGGTATCGGCGCGCACCGCCTACCGGCACCACTTCGCGGTGCGCTCGGTGGCCGCGGAGCTGCGCGAGTTCGAGCGAGCGCACCGCGAGCACCAGCTCGACGAGTGGAACGCCGGCGACCTGCTCGGCATGCGCAAGCGCTACCGGGCCGAGCTGCCGGACGTGATCGAGCGGTACCGCACCGAAGCAGGCAGCCACCGCTGGAAGGACCAGCTGCTGCAGACGGTGGTCATCTCCGGATCCATCATCAGCGCCACCGTCACCGCGGCCTCGGCCGCCGTCGTCGGCGCGCGCTGGGCCGCGGTGGCCATGAGCCTGCTGGTGGCGGTCGCGGCGGCGTTCGGCGGCTACTCGAAGTACCGGGAACGCGCCGCGAGCCTGCAGCAGACGGCCGATGTGCTGGAACGCGAATACCATTCGGTCGAATTACGGGCCGGGCGCTACAGCCGGTTCGACGACGAGAGCGACGCGTACGCCGAATTCGCCGACACCGTCGAGTCGTTGCGCGAAGAACAAGCCAAGCGCCAACAACACCTCAACCAGTCCGTGGACGTCACTTCCATCGTCGGACAGTAATTCCAAGATCACCCCACTCACACGAACGTGTCGCCCGCCGGTCACTCCGCACACTGCCAGTCGATAATCCGCGGCTGTCGTGATCGCTGATTAGTGGCCGGTCCCGGCTCCGTACGCTGCGACCTCTGGCGCACAGGTGAGCGCCTGTGCAGAGAGGAGCAAGGCGATGAAACGCAGCCTCACCACGGTCGCCGCAGTGCTGGCGGGCGCCGGTGCCGTCGGATTCTCCGGTACCGCCCAGGCAGCCCCGCAGTTCCCGGCCGAGCTGCCCGTGGACAACGGAATCGCGCAGACCGCCTTCCACGGCGCCGGAACCCTGCACGGCGTGCAGCGCACCGTCGGCGACGTGGTGCGCGCACCGCAGGCGCTGGCCGCGCAAGCCGGCGAGGCCTCCGGCCGCACCGGCGAGGGCAACGTCATCGGCGACACGCTGCACGACCTGTCCCAGGCGCACACCCACCCGGTCAACACCCAGGGCGCCACCATCCCGCTCGGCGGCGTCATCCCCGCCTCGAAGGCGCGCGCCGGTGCCACGCCGATCGACGGTGTCACCCAGGCCCCCGCCACGCGCGGCATCACCGACTTCGTCGACACCACCGGCAACGCCATGCTCGATCTGATCAACCAGATCCCGCCGGAGCAGCTCAACGCGAACAACAACATCTCCGCCGAGAACGGCGAGCCCGGCGCGGCGGGCACCGCCGGCCAGGACGGTGCCGACGGGAAGCCCGGCGGCACCTCGTCCGCCGTGAACACCCCCACCACCAAGCCGACGACGGCGGGCACCCCCAAGGGCGGACTGCTCGACCTGAGCAACGCCGGCGGCGCGGTCGGCAAGCCGCTGGCCGACGGCCTCACCGGCACCCCGCTCGCCGGGCTCGCGGGGCTGCCGCAGGGCGGCGGCGCCTGAGACGGCCCGAAACAGCCACGGCCCCCGTGCTCTGGGAGGAGAGCGCGGGGGCCTTTCCCGTTCCAGGGCGGCCGAACGAACCCGCTCAGCCGTGGTGCAGGGTCGCGACCATCGCCTCCACCGCGATGATCGGCTTCACGTTCTGGGTGAGCGCGGTGCGGCACTCCAGCACCGCCTCCAACCTCCGCAGCGCCGACTCCGAGGTCCACTGCGCCGCGGCCCTCGACACGTCCGAGGCGTAATCGGGGTGGTTCAACGGAGCTCCCGAACCCGACCGGGAGACCAGCACGTCGCGGTAGAAACCGGCCAGGTCCACCAGCGCCAGGTCCAGCGCGTCCCGCTGCGAGCGGGTGGCGCGGGACTTCTGCCGCTTCTCCAGCTCCTTGAGCGCGGCGTTCGCGCCGCGGGTCGCCGACGCGGTGCCCTTGCCGGTGCCGCCCGCACCCATCGCGGTGCGCAGCTCGTCCTTCTCGGCTTCGTTGCGGTCCTCGTTCGCCGCGACCGCCTCCGACTCGGAGGACTTCACCAGGCCGCTCGCGGCCGTGAACACGTCGGAGAACCGGCGCAGACCAGCCGGAATGCTCAGCACCTTGTCCCGCCGCTCGCGCGCGGCCGGGTCCGTCGCCAGCCGCCGCGCCCGCCCGATGTGCCCACCGCACACCGACGCGGCCCACTGCGCCATCCCGTCGTCGACGTCGTCGCGTTCCCGCAGCACCTCGGCGATGGACGCGGCGAGCGGAGTGCGCAGCTGCATCGCCCGGCACCGCGACCGGATCGTCACCGGCACGTCCTCCGGGTGATCAGAAGGCGCGCACAGCAGGAAGACCGTGCGGTCCGGCGGTTCCTCCACCGCCTTGAGCAGCGCGTTCGCCGCGCCCTCGGTGAGGCGGTCGGAATCCTCGATCAGCACCACCCGCCACTGCCCGGTGGTGGGGCGCCGCGCCGCGGCCTGCACCAGGGCCCGCATCTCGCGCACCGAGATCGTCAACCCCTCCGGCACGACCACCCGGACGTCGGCGTGCGTGCCCGACATGACGGTGCAGCAGGCGGAGCACCGGCCGCAGCCCGGCATGGCGTCCGCCTCCGTGCACTGCAGCGCGGCGGCGAACGCGCGAGCGGCCACCGATCGCCCCGAACCGGGCGGGCCGGTGAACAGCCACGCGTGCGTCATGGCTCCGGCGGGCGCGGGCTCACCGCGCACCTGCAGATGCGCGGCCTGCGCCGCGGCGAACAGCGTGCGCACGGCGACGGGCTGGCCGACGATGTCCGCCCACACCCCGGTGGCCGGTGGCACGGTGCCTTCGACCGGGTCAGGGGACTGCGTCATCACGTCACCTCCGGGCAGCGTCGACTCGCACTGTACGAGGCCGCACCGACACGAGATCAGCGGGTCGCGACCCGTCCTCGGGAGAGGATCGGAGCAGCGGCGGCGCCGAGCCGCGGCTCAGCAGGCAGGGGCTCGGCTCAGGCCCCGCCGGTGGACGAGGTGCTGCGCGTCGACGAGGAACGGGACCCGCTCGCACGCGACGACGGGCTCTTCGCCGACTTCGACGCCGTGGACTTGGACGCCGTGGATTTCGACGCGGTCGACTTGGACGCGGTCGACTTCGACGCCGTGCTCTTGGTCGCGGCGGACTTCGACGCCGACTTCGTCCCGGTGCTCTTCGTGCCGGACGCCTTGGACGCGGTCTTCGTGCCGGTGCTCTTCGTCGACTTCGACGTCGTGCTCTTCGCGGTCGACTTCGCGGGGGCCTTCTTCTTCGCCGGAGCCTTCGCCCGCCGCTCCGCGATCAGCTCGACCGCCCGGTCCATCGTCAGCGACTCGACGTCATCGCCCTTGCGCAGCGACGCGTTCGTCTCGCCATCGGTGACGTACGGACCGAACCGCCCGTCCTTGATCACCAGCGGCTTGCCGGTGTCCGGCTCGTCGCCGAGCTCGCGCAGCGGCGGCGCGGCGGCACGGCGACCGCGCTGCTTGGGCTGGGCGTAGATCTTCAACGCCTCGTCCACGGTGATCGTGAAGATCTGGTCCTCGGTCTCCAGCGACCGCGAATCGGTGCCCCGCTTCAGGTACGGCCCGTAGCGGCCGTTCTGGGCGGTGATCTCCTCGCCCGACTCCGGGTCCTTGCCCACCACGCGCGGCAGCGACAGCAGCTTCAACGCGTCGTCGATCGTCACCGTGTCCAGCGACATCGACTTCAACAGGCTGCCGGTGCGCGGCTTCGACTTGTCGCCCTCCGGGAGGATCTCCGTGACGTACGGGCCGAACCGGCCCTCCTTCGCCATCACCTCGTGGCCGGACTCCGGGTCGGTGCCGAGGCTGCGGCCCTCCATCGGCGTGGCGAACAGCTTCTCCGCGACCTCGGAGCTGAGCTCGTCCGGCGGCAGGTCGTCGGGCAGGTTCGCCCGCTGCGACTCCTCCGAGCTCAACGGGCGCTCCAGGTACGGCCCGTAGCGGCCCACCCGGACGTAGACCGTGCGGCCCTCGTCGTCGGTGAACATCGGGATCGAGTTCACCTCGCGCGCGTCGATCTGCTCGACGCTGGAACCGACCAGCTTCTTCAACCCGCCGGCGCGGCCGATCGAGTCGCCCGGACCGACCTCGCCGCCGAAGTAGAAGCCGGACAGCCACTTGGTGCGCTGCTGGCGCCCCTCCGCGATGCGGTCCAGCTCGTCCTCCAGCGCGGCGGTGAAGTCGTAGTCGACCAACCTGCCGAAGTGCTGCTCCATCAGGCCGACCACGGCGAACGCCACCCAGGACGGGACCAGCGCGGAGCCCTTCTTCCACACGTAGCCGCGTTCCTGCACGGTGCTGATGATCGACGCGTAGGTGGAGGGACGGCCGATGCCCAACTCCTCCAGCGCCTTCACCAGGCTCGCCTCGGTGTAGCGGGCGGGCGGGTTCGTGCTGTGGCCGTCCGGCTCCAGCTCGGCGGCGGTGATCGGCTGGTCCTTCGTGAGCTGCGGCAGCCGCGACTCGGCGTCGTCGGCGACACCGCCCGCCTCGGAGTCCACCGACTCGACGTAGGCCTTGAGGAATCCGGCGAAGGTGATGGTGCGGCCGGACGCGGCGAACGTGCACTCCTCACCGCTGCCGGCGGTGCCGGTGATGCGCACCGACAGCGTGGTGCCCTTCGCGTCCGCCATCTGCGAGGCGATGGTGCGCTGCCAGATCAGCTCGTAGAGCTTGTAGCCGTCGGTGTCGAGCTCCTTGGCGACCTGGCCCGGCGTGCGGAAGCTCTCCCCCGCCGGACGGATCGCCTCGTGCGCCTCCTGGGCGTTCTTGACCTTGCGGTTGTACTGGCGGGGCTGCGGGGACAGGTGGCTGTCGCCGTAGAGCTCCCTGGCCTGGTTGCGCGCCGCGCTGATCGCCGTCTCCGACAGCGTCGTCGAGTCGGTACGCATGTAGGTGATGTACCCGTTCTCGTACAGCCGCTGCGCCGTGCGCATCGTGCGGTCCGCCGAGTAGCGCAGCTTCCGGCTCGCCTCCTGCTGCAGCGTGGAGGTCATGAACGGCGCGTACGGCTTCCGCGTGTACGGCTTCTCCTCGACGCTGGAGACGCTGAGCCGGGCATCGGTCAACGCGTCCGCGAGGCGCCGGGCCTCCTGCTCGTCGAGCGGCCGGGCGTCGGCGTTCTTGAGCCGCCCGTCCGGGCCGAAGTCCCGGCCGGTGGCGACCTTCGCGCCGTTCACGGTGACCAGCCGCGCACCGAAGCGCGGCGGCTCGGCGGCGGAACCCGCGTCCATGGTGGCCGAGATGTCCCAGTACGAGGCGGGCACGAACTTGATGCGCTCCCGCTCGCGCTCCACCACGATCCGGGTCGCCACGGACTGCACGCGGCCCGCCGAGAGCTTCGGCATGACCTTCTTCCACAGCACCGGGCTGACCTCGTAGCCGTACAACCGGTCCAGGATGCGGCGGGTCTCCTGCGCGTCGACCAGGTCCTGGTCCAGGTCGCGCGGGTTCGCGGCGGCGGCCTGGATCGCCGATTCGGTGATCTCGTGGAACACCATCCGGCGCACCGGCACCTTCGGCTTCAGCGTCTCCATCAGGTGCCAGGCGATCGCCTCGCCCTCGCGGTCGCCGTCCGTGGCGAGGTAGAGCTCGTCGACTTCCTTGAGAGCGTCCTTGAGCTCGCTGACGGTGGACTTCTTGTCCGCGGTGACCAGGTAGAGCGGTTCGAAGTCGTTCTCGACGTCCACGCCCAGCCGCGCCCAGGACTGGCCCTTGTACTTGGCGGGCACGTCGGCCGCGCCGCGGGGAAGATCCCGGATGTGGCCGCGGGACGACTCCACCACGAAGTTCGACCCCAGGTAGGAGGCGATCTTGCGAGCCTTGGCCGGGGACTCGACGATGACCAACCGCCGACGTCCGGAGTCCGCCCCACCGGAGGACCCCGAAGCCCGGCCGTTGTCGCCGCTCTGCTTCGCCCGTGTCGACCCAGCCACGCTTACCTGCTCTCTTCTCGCGGAGGCGTCCGATCCGCCAGTGTGCACCGCATGCCGTCCCAGGTACCGCACCCAGGGAGGCACAGCGTGGCACACAACACGCCTGCACTCGCGTCTTCCGTCCCGTACGAACGTATCGGGTAGCGCTCATGTTCCGTTGTGTGACCTGCCGTGACCTGTGGGGTGATCCTCAGGACACCAGCGGCCACGTTCGCTCGATCGCACCATCGGGTGTCGGGCCGACGAGCTCGGCGAGGCGTTCGATCCGCCGCCTGCCGGTGACCCGCAACGCCGGCCCGCCCGCTCGTGGCCCCATGCACCGCGCGGGCAGCCCGGCCTTGGCCAGCGCCGCCGCCAGCGGCTCGTACGTCTCCGGGGCGTGCGGGTCCAACCCGAGCAGATAACCCCCCGGCACCGGCCGGCCGGCGGTCAGCGCCCACAACCGCAGCGCGGCGCCGTCCGGGGCGAAGCCGGCGGGCACCGACTTCACCGCCCCGCGCAGCCACTGACCGGCGAGTCCGGTCAGGTCGGAGCGGAACGCGGTGCGGACCAGCGGGTGGCCCTCCTCCGAACGTCCGAGCTCGGCGGCCACCCCCCGCTCACCGCACGCGCGCACCAGCGACCGGGCCCGCCAGTCGTCGACGACGACCACGGACAACCGGGCGGCGGTACCGCGCCCGAAACCGACCGCTTGTCCCGGGCCGCACAGCAACCCCGCGAGGTCGGCCACCCGGGGGTGGCGAGCCTCGGCGGAGTAGAAGGACAGCTGGTCCACGATCCGTGATCGTAGAACGTCCGTTCGAGCTTGACCAGGGCCTCCGCCCGGACGAGCGATCGATCGACCTCGTCCGGGCGATCTTCGCGACTCGACTACCGGCACCGGGCCGGAGCGGATCACCGGTGCTCAGCACCGGTCCCGCGCCGCCCGATCGATCAGCCCGGAGGCTGCTGCTGGGGCTGTTGCTGCTGCTGTTGCTGCTGCATCTGCTGCTGCTCGACCGCCGACTTCGTCAGCTCCTGGCACTCCGGGGCCTTCATGGCGGCGTCGTTGAGCTGCTGGTTCTTGGAGAACTCGGCGAACTGGGCGCTGAAGTCGAGCTGCTGGCCCTTCTTCAGCTCGTCCTGCACCCCGGTCATCCCGGCGGTGAACGCCTGCTCGTTCGAGGTGTCGACCTGCTCGGCCTTGCCCTTCGCGGTCGTCAGGATGTCGCGCACCTGGGTGAACCCGTCCTTGAAGGTGCCCGCCACCTGGTCGGCGCCCTCGATGGGCGAAGGGCCGATCTGCTCCAGGCCCGTCACCGTCTTGTCCGCGGCGTCGTACGCGGCGGTCATCTGCGCGACCGACGTGGTCTTGAAGGTGTCGGTGTTGGTCTTGTCCACCTGCGGCGCCTGCTGCTGCGACGCGGAGAAACCACCGACGAGACCGCACAGCTTGCCGGTCCAGGCCACGCCGTCCGCACCGGCCTGCGCCCCCTGGGGCTGCTGCTGTTGCTGTTGCTCCTGCTGCGGCGGGGGCGGCTGGGCGGGCTGCTGCGGCTGCTCGTTGGAGCAACCGGCCAGCGCCAGCGGGACGGCGGCGAGCACCGCGACGGACGTCGAACGGATATTCATGCGCATTCCCTCAGGTTGTTTCACCGTGCTCCCCGACTGTCCCGCATCCGCGGGGCCGCCTCCGGAACCGGGGGCCCTCCGGCTCCCGTTCGCGCTGCACAACCGGGATGAATTCGCATTCCGCGAAATTTCCCGGAATGCGGGAAAACGGTCGTGAGAACCGAAATGGGGCGCCCGGCGATTCGCCGGGCGCCCCATCAGCGGGTCGCACCTAGGCCGCGCCGTTGACGATCTTGTCGTCGTCCGCGGGAGCGTCCGAGATCGCCGTGCTGCGGCGCTTGGACACCACGATGGCGCCCACGATCACCGCGGTCGCCAGGACCGCGATGGTGATCCGCACCGGCACCGAGGCCGAATCGCCCACGGTCAGCGTGACCACCGCCGGAGCGATCAGCACCGACACCAGGTTCATCACCTTCAGCAGCGGGTTGATCGCCGGACCGGCGGTGTCCTTGAACGGGTCGCCGACCGTGTCACCGATGACCGTCGCCGCGTGCGCCTCGGAGCCCTTGCCGCCGTGGTGACCGTCCTCGACCAGCTTCTTCGAGTTGTCCCAGGCACCACCGGAGTTGGCCAGGAAGATCGCCATCAAGGTGCCCGTGGCGATCGCACCCGCCAGGTACCCGGCCAGCGGACCGACCCCGAGGCCGAAGCCCACCGCGATCGGCGCCAGCACCGCCAGCAGGCCCGGCGTCGCCAGCTCGCGCAGCGAATCGCGGGTGCAGATGTCGACGACCCGGTGGTACTCCGGCCGGGTCGAACCGTCCATGATCCCCGGGTTCTGCTTGAACTGCCGCCGGACCTCGTAGACCACGGCGCCCGCGGCACGGGACACGGCGTTGATCGCCAGCCCGGAGAACAGGAACACCACGGCCGCGCCGATCACGATGCCGACCAGGATGTTCGGCGCGAACACCTGGTAGGACGCCGCCGTGATCTCCGCGCCGACCTCGCGGGCCGCCTGCGTGATCGCGTCCTGGTAGGAGCCGAACAGCGCCGTCGCCGCCAGCACCGCCGTGGCGATGGCGATGCCCTTCGTGATGGCCTTCGTCGTGTTCCCGACCGCGTCCAGCTCGGTCAGGATCTTCGCGCCGTCGCCCTCGAACTCGCCGGACATCTCCGCGATGCCCTGCGCGTTGTCGGCCACCGGACCGAAGGTGTCCATCGCGACGATCACGCCGACCGTGGTCAGCAGACCGCACCCGGCCAGCGCGATCGCGAACAACGCCACCGTCAGCGTGCTGGAGAGCAGGAAGGCGCCGAACACGGCGACCCCGATCACCAGCGCCGTGTAGACGGCGGACTCGAACCCGACCGACAGGCCGGTGAGGATCACCGTGGCCGCACCGGTCTGGGAGGACCTGCCGACGTCCTGCACCGGGCGGTGCTCGGTGGCGGTGAAGTAGCCGGTCAGCTTCAGGATCACCGCGGCGAGCAGGATGCCGATGACCACCGCCACGAGCGCGATCAGCGCCGGGCTCCCGGAGCTGGCGCGGACCTCCTCGGACACGCCCGTCAGGGCCGAGAACGAGGACGGCAGGTACAGCAGCGCCGCCGCGGCGCACAGCACCGCCGAGATCGCGGCCGAGATGAAGAAGGACCGGTTGATCGCGGTCAGCGCGCTCTCCGTCGCCTTCGCCTTCGTGATGTACACGCCGATCACGGCGGTCACCACGCCGATCGCGGGCACGATCAGCGGGAACAGCAGGCCCTTGAGCCCGAACGCGGCGGTGCCCAGGATCAGCGAGGCCACCAGCGTCACCGCGTAGGACTCGAACAGGTCGGCCGCCATGCCCGCGCAGTCCCCGACGTTGTCGCCCACGTTGTCGGCGATGGTCGCCGCGTTGCGCGGATCGTCCTCCGGGATGTCCTGCTCGACCTTGCCGACGAGGTCGGCGCCCACGTCGGCCGCCTTGGTGAAGATGCCGCCGCCGACTCGCATGAACATCGCCAGCAGCGCGGCTCCGAAGCCGAAGCCCTCCAGCACCCTGGGCGCCTCACCGGCGTAGACCAGCACGACGAGGGAAGCGCCGAACAGGCCGAGGCCGACGGTGGTCATGCCGACGACGCCACCGGTGCGGAACGCGACGCGCATCGCCTTCTCCCGGCCCTCGCCGGGATCGTTGGACGCCGCCGCGACCCGCACGTTCGCGCGGGTGGACAGCCACATGCCGAGGTAGCCGATGGCCGCGGAGAACGCCGCGCCGAACAGGAAGAAGATCGAACGCCCGATGCGTTCACCGGTGCTGTTGGCGGGTAGTACGAACAGCACCAGGAACACGATCACGGCGAAGCCGCTCAGCGTCCGGAACTGCCGGTTGAGGTACGCGGCGGCACCTTCCTGCACCGCCTGCGAGATCTGCTGCATCTTGGCCGAACCCTGGCCGGCCGCCAGCACTTCCTTGATCAGCACGTAGCCGAAGGCGAGCGCCGCCAACGCGATGATCATGACCACGCCGACGATGGCGTAGTCGGAGCCGCTGAGTTCGAGTGCTCCGGGGGCGTTCTGAGCGAGGTCCATCCGGTGCGTCGAGCTCGGTGGTGCAGCGCCCTGGGCGACCCAGCCGGGCTGGACCGGGGACAGCAGGGACATCCGTCCTCCTCGGGTGTGGCTCGGTGGCACGCCGGAGGGGCGGTAGTGCGTCCACTCCGACGCTCGGTACGGCCTCGCCCGCGGCGCGGTCCAGCAAGGTCCGCCCGCGAGCGCTGTCGTGGCCGCGAAGTCTATTCAGGCCTGACGTGTCTTACTTCACGATGTGATACGCGCCTCTCCACGACGTGCTGCTTTGTTATCTGCGAATCGATCCAGTTTGGACTTGATCACCCGTTCAGCCACACTTCTATGTGGACCGAACGGGTTACTTCGTGTATCGCGTGTCGCTGGCCGGATCGATTCGGCGTGTCGCCTCATCGGCGGTTCCGCGACGAGCGATCGGCGCGGAGCCCGCCCGCGCGCACGGGCGGGCTCCGCGCGTCCGGTGGACACCTCACACCCGAACGGCCCCCGCACGAGCCCAATGCCAGCGCGTCGGCGGCCGAGTCCACCCGAACGAGATCATCGAGCGCCGTCCGCACCGAGCGCGTGCAGTGCGGGAACAGCGTTGTGCGACGCTCGACGGTGTGAACTCGGCGCACCGGAACGCGGGCAGGACGAGCCGCGGGAAGCGGTTGCTGGACCGGGTGCTGGCCGGGGTGCCCGCCGACGAGTCGCCGCTGCGTCACGTCGAACAGCTCCCCGACCGCCCCGCGCGGCACGCGGACTGGCCCGGTTGGGCTCCCGACGAGCTGATCAGCGCGCTGCGCGCCCGCGGCGCCGAACGTCCCTGGACGCACCAGGCCGAAGGCGCCGAAGCGGCGTGGGGCGGCGAGCACCTGGTGGTCGCGACCGGCACCGCCTCCGGCAAGTCGATGATCTACCAGCTGCCGGTGCTGTCCCGGCTGCTCACCGACGAGCGGGCCACCGCGCTCTACCTGTCCCCGACGAAGGCGTTGGGGGCCGATCAGCTCCGGACCATCACCGAACTCGGCCTGGACGGGATCCGCGCCGCCGCCTACGACGGCGACACCCCGCACGTCGAGCGGGATTGGGTGCGGGCCCACGGGCGCTGGGCGTTCACGAACCCGGACATGCTGCACCACGGCGTGCTCGCCCGGCATTCCCGCTGGGCGCGGTTCTTCCGGAACCTCGCGTACGTGGTCGTCGACGAGTGCCACACCTACCGGGGCGTGTTCGGCTCGCACGTGGCGCTGCTGCTGCGGCGGTTGCGGCGGATCGCCCGGTACTACGGATCGGAGCCGGTGTTCGTGCTCGCCTCCGCGACGGTGTCCGATCCGGCCTCGCTCGGGGAGCGGCTGATCGGCAGCGCGTGCCGCGCGGTCACCGAGGACGGATCGCCGCGCGGCGCCCGGACCGTCGTGCTGTGGGAGCCGCCGCTGCTGGAGCACGTCGCGGGCGAGAACGACGCCCCGGTCCGGCGGTCGGCTGGTGCGGAGACGGCCCGGATCTTGACCGAGCTGGTCGTCGAGGGTGCTCGCACGCTGGCGTTCATCCGGTCCCGGCGCGGTACCGAACTGGCCGCGCTGGCCGCGAGGCGCGCGCTGGCCGAGGTGGACGACGAGCTGGTGGGCAAGGTCGCCGCTTACCGGGGCGGTTACCTCCCGGAGGACCGGCGGAAGCTGGAGCGGTCGCTGCTGACCGGGGAACTGCTCGCGGTCGCCGCGACGAACGCGCTGGAGCTCGGCGTGGACATCGCGGGCCTGGACGCGGTGGTCGTCGCCGGTTATCCCGGCACGCTGGCCTCGTTCTGGCAGCAGGCGGGCCGGGCCGGGCGGGACGGCGACGATGCGCTGGTGATCTTCGTGGCCCGGGACGATCCGCTGGACACCTACCTGGTGCACCACCCTCCCGCCGTGCTGGACCGGCCGGTGGAATCGACGGTGCTGGACCCGGCCAACCCATACGTCCTCGAACCGCACCTGGCGTGCGCGGCGGCGGAGTTACCGCTCGACGAGGCGGCGTTCGAGATCTTCGGCGGTGCGCCCGCGCGCGCCGCGACCGAGGCGCTGACCGAGGCGGGCGTGCTGCGGCGCCGGCCGCACGGCTGGTACTGGACCTCGCGGGAACGTCCGCACCGGGAGGTGGAGCTGCGCGGGTCCGGCGGGCAGCAGATCGCCGTGGTCGAAGGCGACTCCGGGCGGATGCTCGGCACCGTCGACCCGGAATCGGCGTGCGCGACGGTGCATCCCGGAGCGGTGTACCTGCACCAAGGGCAGTCGTTCGTCGTCGACGAGCTCGACCTCGACGACGGGCTGGCGCTGGTGCACGGGGAGAACCCGGACTGGACGACCTCGCCGCGCGATCTGGTGGACATCTCGGTGCTCACCACGGTGCAGGAGCGGCATCCGGCGCCGGGGGTGACGGTCTGCCTCGGCGATGTCGAGGTCACCTCGCAGGTCGTCGGCTACCTGCGCACGCTGCCGTCCGGCCAGGTCCTCGACCAGGTTCCGCTGGAGCTGCCCGCGCGCAAGCTGGTGACCCGCGCCGTCTGGTACACGATCTCCGACGAGTTGCTGACCGACAACGCGCCGGGGGGCGCCGGGCTGGACCCGGCGCGCATCCCCGGCGCGCTGCACGCCGCCGAGCACGCGGCGATCGGCCTGCTGCCGCTGTTCGCGACCTGTGACCGGTGGGACATCGGTGGTGTCTCCACTGCCCTGCACGAACACACGGGGCAAGCCACTGTGTTCGTGCACGACGGTCACCCCGGGGGAGCCGGCTTCGCCGACCGCGGCTTCGCCGCGTTGTTCCCCTGGTTGGCCGCGACGCGGGAGGCGATCGTCTCCTGCGACTGCCCGGCGGGTTGCCCGTCCTGTGTTCAATCGCCGAAGTGCGGGAACGGCAACGAACCATTGGACAAGGCGGGGGCGGTGGCTGTTCTCGACGTGCTCTCGACCGCGCACGGGGGAGTCGCCGGGCAGGGCTGAGGGCCGACGGCGGATCGGGTGAGCGAGGGGGTTCGCCGGTCCCACTCGCTCCCGCCGCCGGCCCCTATCGGGGGTGCCCCTGGACGGGTCGGGCGTCCAGTGCCTTGCGACTCGGTTCGCGGTCGTCGCGGGGTATCAGCCCGCCACGACGAGTTCTGCCACGTCTGGGACGGCGTCCGCACCGGCGCGCAGGGCGTCACCGATGATCTCGGGCGACGGCAACCGCCACCCGCAGACCTCCGGCTTGACCCTCCAGTGCACGACGCCGTGGTGGAAAGTGCTCGGGGGAACCGGCAGCCAGCTGCCGGTGCTGTGCCTGCGAACCGCTCCCGCCGCCACGAGCTCGGGGCACGCCGCGGTAGCGGAACCACCGGCGGCGAGGAAGTACCAGCGGGCGTCGGGGGTGGCCACGATCGGGACCGGAACGCCCAGCGAGCGCAGTGCCCGCGCGGCGCGCCTGCCCAGCTCGGGGCCGGTTTCGAGCGCTTCGACCTGCTCACCGGTCGCGACGAGCAGGCTGTAGGGCTCCTCGGACCACCAGTTCGCGACCTGGCGCACGTCGGCGCCGAGCCGCTCCTGCCAGTCCGCGTGGACGGGAACGGGGTGGGTCGCTCCGCTCGGCCGCGCAGCCTCGGAACCGGACCAGACGGGAACACCCGCCTCGTAGCCGGCCGGGTACGTACCGGGCAGCACCGACCAGCCGCGGGATGCCAGCTCGATGGCCTGCACCCGCAACTCGATCCGGAAGGCGCTCGCCCATCCGGAGACACTGGCCTCCACAGCAGCACCGGCCCCTCCGGAAGCGTTCGCTCCGGAAGCACTGGGCCGCCTGTCCGCTGACCAGTCCATTACCTCTCCTCACCTGACCGTGGCGGATGCTTTCGCACCGGCGGGTCGCTGCACCGCGACCGTTCACCTGAGACCGACCACGATGTCGGGATCTCCTGCTCGCTTCCGCACCATCAATCAACGTCATCCCACCCACCCCCGTACACCCCCCATGTCGACGACCGGTCGCTCAGCGGCGACGAGCGTGCGGGTGCTGAGAGGGGCGCTGATATGCCGGAGTGTCGGTTCCCGGCCGCTCGTTCGCGATCATCGGTCGCTGGACCGGGAAGCGGGACCGCTCAACGCCGTCCCGCGACCGTCAGCGACGCACGGGACCTGCCCTCGATCGCGCCGTGACCTGCGTCGATAGCAGCTCCGCCCCGAGTCCCGCGCGGGTTGCGACGACGATCCGGGCGTCCGGCCCGTCGAGCGCGCAGTCGAGCAGCCGCACCCGCATCGCGTCCGCGACCGCACCCGCCGCCGCGCAGGCGTGCTCGGAACCGCGCGGAGCACGCGCCGCCGCCCCGAGCGCCGCGAGATCCGCGGCTCCTTCGGCCCGATGCCGCGCCAGCATGGCTGATCCGAGCACCAGACCGAAACCCGCGATCGCGACCAGCCCGAGGGTGAGCACCGCCGCGAGCACGGTGGCGACTCCGCCCTCCCGCCGCTCCCGCCGCTCCCGCCGCTCGGTCCGCTCGTGCCGCTCTCGCCGCTCGGCCCGGCGGTGGACGGCGGGCGCGCGTCGCGCCGCGCCCGCCGCACCGCTGGTCACGGCACCGCCTCCGGCCGCACGGGTTCGACGCTCCCGGATGCCTCCACCCCCGGTTCGACGACCGCCGACGCACGGCTGCGACGCCAGCCCTCCGGAAGCAGTCCCGTGCCGGGCGGCGCGGTGACCTCCGCCGTGGCCAGCTCGGGCCCGGTGGAGATCGTCAGCGTCGTGCCCGCCGGGGCGAGTCGCGCCACCGCGGCACGAGCTCCGTCCCGGTCGCCGCGAGCCGCCAGCCGGGCCGCTTCGACGGAGGCGTCGATGCAGCGCAACTGTCCCAGCAGCGCGCTCATCGCGGACACCGCGAGCAGGAACACCGCGACCACCGCACCGATGCCCAGCGCCGCTTCGACGGTCACCGCACCACCGTCCCGAGCGAGCCACGCTGATCCGCGGACCGTTCGGCCGGGCCGATCAGGGGCGGCCGTCGGACCGCGCGCGCTGCGGGACGAGGTCGCCGGGGCAGTCACTCGACACCGCTCTGCAGTGCGCGCTCGACGAGCGAGGTGAGCGCCGCGGTCACCGAATCCCCGGTCACCACGGTGTAGAGCAACCCGGCGAACGCGGCCGCGGCGACGGTCCCGATCGCGTACTCCGCCGTGCTCATCCCTCCGTCGCCGCACAGCAGCGCTCGCCAGCGCCGTCGAGCGAACTCGTTGCCGAACGCCACCCAGGCCAGCGGCCCACCGCCGCGTGCTCGGACCACCCTCACCGTCGATTCGGCCGTTCGAATCGCCATCGCACTCTCCTTGCTCCCACCGGCCGGTGCGGCCGGTCGTCCGTCGCCGAATTCCTTCGGCCTCGCCGCTGTTCCCGGACGCGCACGACCGGGTCCAGCAATCCAACAGTCCACAATGGACGAACTGCGGGCATTCATCACCAGGACATCGGCAGTCGTTGCACCATGCCCACCACCACCGGAAGCACGCCCAAGCACAGGAAAGCGGGCAGGAAGCACAGCCCCAGCGGGGCGGCGACCCACACGGCCGCCCGCTGCGCCCGCGCCTGCGCGCGGTCGGCCAACGCCGTCCGGGCTTCGGCCGCGAGATCGGTCGCGACCTCGGCCAGCGCACTGCCGGTGCGTGCGGTCCGCCGAGCCGCACGCCCCAGTTCCGCGGTGCCGGGATGGCGCAACGCCGGTTCCCACGCAGCGACCGGGTCGGCCCCGAGTTCGAGCAGCCCCGCCACTTCCCGCAGGGCCGCGCTCGCGGCACCGGTGAATTCCGCCGCCACCGCGCGGACCAGCACCACCGGCGGCAGGCCCGCGCGCATGCCGGCGGCGAGCAGGTCCCAACCGGCCGCCAGCACCAGCGGATCCACCGGGTCCGGCCGGACCCGACGCGCGGCGCGGCGCAGCCACCAGAACACTGCGGTCGCGACCGCGAGGCCCACCACCGGCCCGCCGGCCAGCGCACCGAGCACGCCGCCGGCGACTGCCGCGGAAACCACCGCCTGCCGCTCGCCGAGCCATCTGCCGGGGAACTGCAACCGGTTCGCCCTTCCGGGGCTCGGCGGCAATCGCGCCCGAGCTCGACGACGCGGAACCGCGAGCAGCGCGACCCCGCACAACGCCATCGCCCACGGCAGCAACGGCCCGGCGAGCGGGAACGCCGCGAACGGCAGTCCCGGGTGTGCGCTCATGGCCGCACCACCGACTCGGTCAGCCGCACGGTCCACACCACACCGGCGCACAGCAACGAGACCCCGGCGACCAGCAGCGCCTGCCCGAGCAACCCGTTCGCCAGAACGGCGAGCGGATCCGCCCCGGACGCCTGCCCGAGCGCCAGGCCGAGCAGCGGCAACCCGGCCAGCACCGCGGCCGTCGAGCGCGGGCCGGCCAGCTTCGCCTCGACGTCGTGCGCGAACGCCACCCGGTGCTCAAGATCGCGCCGCACCGAGTCGAGCAGTTCCGCCAGCGCGACGCCGTGGCGATCGGCCAAGGCCCACGCCCGGCCCGCTCGTGCCAGCGGCTCCCCGTCCCGCTCGGCCGGGGCGGATCCGGCGGCCGTGATGAGCACCGCCGCCGCGTCACCCCCGAGCCGCGCGGTCGCGGCCAGGTCCCGGAACACCCCGCCCACCGCGGGATCCGCTTCCGCAGCGGCGCCTTCCGCGGCGGCGGCCGGATGCGATCCGGCGCGCAGTTCCGCGACGAGCAGCCGGAGCCCGGCGGCGAGCGCAGCCGCGCGGGCCAGGCGTCGTCGATCGGCGCCGCGCCCCCGCCACCACCACAGCCCGACCGCGGCCGCGGCTCCGGACGCCAGCAGGCCGCCGACCCCGGCGAGCAGCGCCGCGACCACGATCCCGCACGGCACGACGATCGGTACCGCGCGGACGCGCGACGAACCGCGTCCCTCCCCTGGCGCGTTCGCGGGCCGCATCGCGGCGAGCCGAGTTCGGGCTCGTTGATCCGGCCAGCTCAACAAGGCCGCCGCGGGCACCAGCAAGCTCAGCACGGCACCGCACCTCCCCGGGACCGCAGCAGTGCCAGCAGGTCCGGGCGCCCGTCGCCCCATCCGGCGGCGTGGTCCCAGGCGGGCACCACCCGCACCAGGTCGTCCTCGCGGCGCAGCACGCCGACCGCAGCGAGGTACCTGCCGCGGCCGGTGGAACGCCGAACGTGCAGCACGACCTGCACGGCCGCCGCCAGCTGGCTGTGCAGCGCCTGGCGGGACAGCCCGCCCAACGCGGCCAGCGCCTCCAGCCGGGCCGGGACCTCGGCCGGGGAGTTCGCGTGCACAGTGCCGCCACCCCCGTCGTGTCCGGTGTTCAAGGCCGCGAGCAGCTCGCAGACCTCGGCGCCACGCACCTCGCCGACGATCAGCCGGTCCGGCCGCATCCGCAGGGCTTGGCGGACCAAGTCGCGCACCCGGATCTCACCCGCGCCCTCGACGTTCGGCGGCCTGGTGAGCAGCCGGACGACGTGCGGGTGTTCGGGCCGCAGTTCCCCCGCCTCCTCGACGCAGACGATCCGTTCGTCCTGGGGCACCTCGCCCAGCAGCGCGGCGAGCAACGTCGTCTTGCCCGCGCCGGTGCCACCGGTGACCAGGAACGCCAGCCGGTGGCGCACGATCTCCCGCAGCACCCCGGCGAGCTCCTCGTCGAACGCTCCGAGCCGGCGCAGCGCGGCGACGTCGTGCGAGGCCGGTCGCAGCACGCGCAGCGACAGGCAGGTGCCGCCCGCGGCGATCGGCGGCAGCACCGCGTGCAGGCGCACCGCCTCACCCGCCTCCGCGCCGGGCAACCACGCGTCGACCCAGGGTTGCGCCTCGTCCAGCCGCCTGCCGGTGGCGACCGCGAGCCGCTGGGCGAGCCTGCGCACCCCGTCGTCGTCGGGGAACGTGACCGGGCAGCGGCGCAGGCCGTCGCCTCGATCGACCCACACCTGGTCGGGCGCGGTCACCAGCACGTCGGTGACCCGCGGATCCCGCAGCAGCGGTTCGAGGACCCCGGCACCGAGGAATTCCTGTTGCAGCGCGCGAAGAGCGGTGAGCAGATCGGTGTCGGCGACCAGCCCGCCGGATTCCTCGCGCACCGCCGCGGCGACCGCGGACGGGCTCACCGGCGCACCGCTGCCCGCGAGGCGGCGCCGCACCCGCTCGATCAGCTCGGTGTGCACGACGCCACCGCCCGTCCGGACGCGAGCTCGTCGAGCGCGCGGAGGAGGTCGCCGGCGGTGCGCACGATCGGACCGCGGCTGCCGGACCTCGTCGCGCACAACCCGCCCCGGTCGACGGCGGACGCCAGGCTCGGCTGCGCCCGCAGCACCGACAGCACGTCGACGCCCACGGCCCGCTCGATGTCCTCGACCAGCAGGCCGCCGGGCGCCGGGCCGCGCACCACGGCGCACACCGGTCCGGCGGAGTGCTCGCGCACCAGCTCCGCGGTGCTCGCGGCGGCGGCGCACGCGCGGACCTCCGCCGGTACCACCATGATCGTGAGATCCGCCCGCCGCAGCACCGCCGCGGCCGGTTCGGACGGCGCTCGCGGTAGGTCGCACACCACGGTCTCCCCCGCTCGGCGTCCCGCGTCCAGCACGGCGCGGACCGAGGTCGCGGTCAACCCGTCCGACGAGCCGTCCCGGTCGCAGGACAGCACGGTGAGCCGGCCCGATCCCAGGCGCCGACCGGGCAGCGCCTCGTGCAGCGCACCGGACGGGACCCGGCCGCCGCTGATGGTCAGCCCGGACCAGCGCAGGCCGCAGGTGCGTTCGACGCCCACGGTCAGGTCCAGCCCGCCGCCCGCCGGGTCGCAGTCCAGCAACAGCGAGCGGGCACCACCGCGAGCGGCGGCCACCGCGGTCGCCGCGGCGAGGGTGGAAGCACCGGCGCCACCGGTTCCGCCGAGCACGGCCAGCACCCGCCCGGCACTCGATGACCGGACGCCGTCGACGAGGTCGGTGAAAAGGTCGACGAGGCGGAATTCCTGACCTGGCAGGTCGAGCAGCGCGTCGGCTCCGACTTCGAACGCCGGTCGCCACAGGGATTCCACCTGTCCTCTGGTCAGCAGCACGACGCCCGTTCTTCGCGGAAATCCCGCGGCCAACGCCTCCTCCGCGGCGGGCCCGTCGAGCAGGATGAGCGCGGCGTCCCGCCAGTGGCCGCCCGCCCCGTTGGCGCCGTCCCGTCTGCGCAGCTCACAGCCCGCCACGGCGGCGAGGCGGGTGACGTCCTCGGCGAGCGCGTCGTCCTGGGTGATGAGCATGGGAGTGGTCGTGGACATGCGCGGACCCCGTTCGAATCACGATGATCGCGGGGCCGGAAGTGTGCATCCGGTGAATTCCCGCTCGCCTTCAACGGTGACCCAGCCGGAACGCGTCGTCGATCCCCAATTCGCAAATCTGTGGATGAATCGAAGGCCTGTGGATAACCCGTCCCCCGGTCCAGTGAAGCCGAAGGTGAAAAGTTGTCGAAAAAGAACCCCTGGTCAGCGAAAATCGCACATGCACACCTGTCGGACAATGTCATGCGCAGCACGAGGAGACCGGTGACGAACGAAAAGAGAAGCGCCCGCGGCACACTTCGGGCAAAGTCGCGAAGCGGTTCGGGCGAAGCCCGCCAGGGGCCGGAGCGGCAGAGCCGTCGAATGCGCCGAGCCGGTCGGCGGGACGGGGAGAATAAGGACGACCCCCGTCAGGGGGGAGGGACGGGGGTCGTCGAGAGTTCAGCTCCGGGGGGTCGAGCTGAACTCATCCGGGGCTCCCGGACTCCCTAACTGTAGCGCCCCGCGACCCCCACACGCGCCCCGTCCATTAGGAGGAACGTCGGACTCCGGTCGCACCCCCGGAAACTCCGCGTGCAGGGCATCGGAACCACGCGCACGCCTGACTCACCCCACCCGGGAACCCCGTTCGACACCCAGGGTGACTGATGCATTCGGCGGAACGTGCAGCCGTCCGGACACCCCCGGGGTTTCGTATGCTGTGCGGCGTGACAGCGCCCGCGAACCCTCCGGCCGCCACCGAGCCTCGGGCGGCAGCGTTCTTCGACCTGGACAAAACGGTCATCGCGAAATCGAGCACGCTCGCATTCAGCAGGCCGTTCTTCCAAGAAGGCCTCATCAACCGCAGGGCGGTGCTCAAAAGCGCCTACGCGCAATTCGTCTTCATGCTGGCCGGTGCCGACGCCGATCAGATGGACCGGATGCGCGCGCACATCACCTCGCTGTGCGCCGGATGGGACGTCGAACAGGTCAACGCCATCGTCGAGGAAACCCTCCACGACATCGTCGATCCGCTGGTCTACAAGGAAGCCACCCAGCTGATCACCGAGCACAAAGAGCAGGGCCACGACATTGTCGTGCTCTCCGCTTCCGGGCAAGAAGTCGTAGCTCCGATCGCCACCCTGCTCGGGGCGAACCATTCCGCCGGCACCCGGATGGTGGTCACCGACGGCAGGTACACGGGCGAAGTGGAGTTCTACTGCTCGGCGGAGAACAAGGCCGCGGCGGCCCGCGAACTCGCCGAGGCGCACGGCTACGACCTCACCGCCAGCCACGCCTACTCGGACTCGGTGACCGACCTGCCGCTGCTGGAGGCCGTCGGCCACCCGACCGCCGTCAACCCGGACCGCGGCCTGCGCAAGGAGGCCGCGCAGCGCGGCTGGCCGTCCCTCGCGTTCGAGCAGCCGATCTCGCTGCGCGCCCGATTCCCCACCCCGTCCCGCGCCGCGGTCACCGCCGCCGGGGTCGGCGTCGGAGCCGTCGCCGCCGCCGGTGCGGCCTGGTGGGGACTGCGGCGCTTCCGCCGAGGTCGCTGAGCAGCGGGAACAACACCCGAAACGACCACGGGCCAGGGATTGCCGCGGTCCGCGCCTAGGGCTACAAAGGAGGTGCGGACCCTGGCTCGGCCAGGGACGGTGCGGAGGAGAAGCACCGTCCACCCCGGACCGGGCTCCGTGCGTAGAGACGGAGCACCCACGCGCTGCCGCCACGTGAGGCCGGTCGTCGACGGGGTTGCGTACCGGGACGCCGGACGCCTAGCCCGGAAGTTACGACATTCGTGCACGCTTGGTAACCCGTCCACCACGCGAAAGGCGGCGCTCGCCGAGGCGGGCGCCGCCGTTCATGCGCCAGGCCCGGCGCGGACCCTCGCTCCGATGAGCTGATCAGGGATTTTCCCCGCCACCGCCGCCGAATGGCGTTGACCGGGCAAAGGCATGTGGGTAGCTTCCGGATTCCACCCGCGTTGTGGTGGACGACTTTCCGCCCTCGCCCGCCGACCCCGAACCGGCGCCCCGCCACGGGACTGTGGGCAACAGCCCCAGGAGGTCCCCCGTGGGCTCGAAGCAGTCCCGCCGGATCACGGCGGTCCTCGGCAGCGCGGTCGCCGTGCTCGCCGTCGGCGGCGGCCTGTCCGCCGCGGGCGCCCAGGAACCGGCCGCCCCCACCGTGCACAGCGAGGTGGACCCCTCCGTCAAGGCCAAGGTGCAGGCCATGACGCTGGAGCAGAAGGTCGGCCAGCTGTTCACCACCTACGCCTACGGGCGCTCCGCCGACTCCCCGCACCCGGAGAACAAGGCCGAGTTCGGCGTGGACACCCCGGCTCAAGTGGTGCAGCGCTACCACCTGGGCGGGCTGATCCACTTCAACTGGACCGACAGCCTCCACGACCCGGAGCAGATCGCGGAGCACTCCAACGGCGTGCAGCGGGCCGCGCTGTCCTCCGGGGCCGAGGTGCCGCTGCTGATCTCCACCGATCAGGAGCAGGGCCAGGTGACCCGGATCGGGGAGCCCGCGACGCAGCTGCCCGGCAACATGGCGCTGGGCGCGGGCCGCAGTCCGCAGGACGCCGCGGCGTCCGCCCGGATCACCGGTGAGGAACTGCGCGCGATGGGGCTGAACCAGGACTTCGCGCCGAGCGGGGACGTGAACGTGAACCCGGCGAACCCGGTGATCGGGGTGCGCTCCTTCTCGTCCGATCCGGCGCTGGCCGCGCAGCTGTCGGCGGCGGCGGTGCGCGGCTACCAGGAACCGGGCGCGGAAGGCGTCTCCGCGGCGATCAAGCACTTCCCCGGCCACGGCGACACGAACCAGGACAGCCACACCTCGTTGCCGGTCATCGAGCACACCCGCGAGCAGTGGGAGCAGCTCGACGCGCCCCCGTTCCGCGAGGCGATCGCCGCGGGCGCCGACGTCGTGATGAGCGGGCACATCGTGGTGCCGAAGCTGGACGACTCGGGTGAGCCCTCGACGCTGTCGCCGACGGTGCTCACCGGGATGCTGCGGGACGAGCTGGGCTTCCGGGGCGTGATCTCCACCGATTCGCTGCAGATGGACGGGGTGCGCCAGCAGCACTCGGACGCGGAGATCCCGGTGCTGGCGCTGCAGGCGGGCGCCGATCAGCTGCTGATGCCGCAGAACCTGCCGGTGGCGATCGACGGCGTGCTGGGCGCGGTGCGCTCGGGCGCGTTGACCGAGGACCGCATCGACGCCAGCGTCGAGCGGATCTTGGAGATGAAGCGGGTGCGCGGCGTGCTCGACGCGCCGTTCGTCGACCCGGCGAAGGTGGACGAACTCGTCGGCAGCGCCGAGCACCGCGAACAGGCGCAGCGGATCACCGACCGCACGACGACGGTGCTGCGCAATGACGCGAACGAGCTGCCGCTGCGGGATCCGGGCCGAGTGCTGGTCACCGGCGCGGGGGACGAGGCGACCAAGTCGCTCGCCGAGCGGATCGGGGCGCGCGGGCCGCGGACGACCGCGCTGCCCACCGGCATGGCGCCGACGCCCGAGCAGATCGCGCAGGCCGTGGACGCGGCCAAGGGCCACGACACCGCCGTGGTGCTCACCAACGCGGCGTGGAACGAGGACAACGCACCGCAACGCGTGCTGGTGCGCGAGTTGCAGGCCTCCGGCGTGCGGGTGATCGCGGTCCCGGTGCGGGACCCGTACGACGCCGCCTACGTGGAGTCGGTGCCGACCTGGGTGGCGACGTACTCGGACAAGCCGGTGGCGATGGAGTCGCTGGCGCGGGTGCTGCTCGGCGAGATCGGCCCCACCGGGAGGCTGCCGGTGCCGGTGCCCGATCCGGACGCCCCCGGGACGGAGCGCTTCCCGTTCGGCCACGGATTGAGCTGGTGACCCGATGCCGCTGAACAGGCGGGGATTCCTGACGACGACCGCGCTGACCGCCCCGCTGCTGGGTGCGGGCACCGCGTGCGCGGCGGCGCCGGACGATCCGGCGACCGGGCCGGTGCGCACGGGCGCGGACGTGCTGGCCGCGGAGGGCTGGCAGCGGCTGGCCGGACGCAGGCTCGGGGTCGTCACCAACCCCACCGGGGTGCTGGCGTCGCTGGAGCACGTGGTGGACGCGATGCACGGCACCGAGGGGGTGGACATCGCGGCGGTGTTCGGCCCCGAGCACGGTTTCCGGGGAACGTCGCAGGCCGGCGGTTCGGAGGGCGACGTCACCGATCCGCGCACCGGCATCCCGGTGTACGACGCGTACGGCGCGGACGTGGCGACGCTGGCGGGCATGTTCCGCAAGGCCGGGGTGCAGCGGGTCGTGTTCGACATCGCCGACGTCGGCGCCCGCTTCTACACCTACATCTGGACGATGTACGAGGCGATGCGGGCGGCCTCCCAGGTCGGCGCGGAGTTCGTGGTGCTGGACCGGCCGAACCCGATCGGCGGGCACCAGGTGGCGGGCCCGGTCCTGGACCCGCGGTTCGCCTCCGGGGTGGGACTGCTGCCGATCGCGCAGCAGCACGGCATGACGATCGGCGAGCTGGCGAAGATGTTCGACGCCCAGTTCCTCGACGCACCGCTGGGCGACCGGTTGCAGGTGGTGCGGGTCGAGGGCTGGCGCGGTCGCGGCGCGCAGCCCGCGGTGCCGTGGGTGCCGCCGAGCCCGAACATGCCGACGCCGGACACCGCGATGGTGTACCCGGGAACCGGGTTGTTCGAGGGCACGGTGCTGTCCGAAGGCCGGGGCACGACGCGCCCCTTCGAGATCATCGGCGCTCCCGGCATCGACTGGCGGTGGGCCGAGGAGTTGAACGCCGCCGGGCTGGAGGGCGTTCGGTTCCGCGAGACCTACTTCGTACCGACGTTCTCCAAGCACGCGGAGGCGACCTGCGGCGGTGTGCAGCTGTACCGGCACGGCGAGCTCGACGCGGTGCGGGTCGCGATCACCATGCTGGTCTCGGTGAAGCGGCTGTACCCGCAGGTGTTCGGCTGGCGCCCGGACGGCATGTTCGACAAGTTGGCCGGTACCGACCGGGTTCGCACCATGATCGACGCGGGCGCGGGCGTGGACGAGATCGTCGGCTCGTGGAACGCCGAGCTGGCCGGGTTCCGCCGGTCGCGGACACGGTATTCGCTGTACCGGTGACGTTCGAGGGGTGAGGTCGTGATGCGCAGAACGCTGTCGGCGCTGGTCTTGGCATCGGTCGCCGCGGCCACCGCGAGTCCCGCGTGCGCTTCGGCACCGGAGGGCCCGGGAGGCCGGTTCGACCGCCCGCAGGAGGGCTTCGCGTCCTCGGACACCGTGCTGCGGCCCGGTTCCGCGCAGGAGGCGGGTCTCGACGCGAGGCCGATCGACGCGGCCATGCGGCGCATCGCGGCGTGGACGGAGGTGACTCCGGGGCGGCAGCACCCGATGTACGCGGGAGCGGTCGCGCTGCTGGCGCACGACGGCGTGGTGGTCCGCCAGGACGCGTTCGGCCGGGAGATCCGCTACGCCGACGGCCGGGGCACCGAACTGCCGCCGCAGCAGCAGGAGCCGATGCGCCCGGACACGATCTTCGACGTCGCCTCGATCACGAAGCTGTTCACCTCGATCGCCGCGTTGCAGCAGGTCGAGGACGGCGGGGTGGAGCTGGACGCACCGGTCGCACGGTACCTGCCGGAGTTCGGCGTCAACGGCAAGGAAGCGATCACCGTGCGCCAGCTGCTCACGCACACCTCCGGTCTGCAGGCCGAGGTGCAGCTGTGGAAGCTGCCGCCGCACGAGCGGATTCCGCACGTCATGAACCTGACGCCGCAGCACCCGCCGGGGTCGGGGTACGAGTACTCCGACCCGAACATGATCACGCTGGGCTTGCTGGTGGCGCGCGTGGCGGGTGAGCCGCTCGACGAGGTGGTGCGCCACCGCATCACCGAACCGCTGGGCATGGTCGACACGGGGTACAACCCGCCCGCGGACAAGCGGGACCGCATCGCGGCCACCGAGTTCCAGGCGGACCCGCCGCGCGGCATGGTCCGCGGCCAGGTGCACGACGAGAACGCGTGGTCGCTGGGCGGTGTCGCCGGGGAGGCGGGGATCTTCTCCACCGCGCACGACCTGGCGATCCTGGGGCAGGCGCTGCTCAACGGCGGCACCTACGGCGAGGCCGAGGTGCTCGACGAGGACTCGGTGGATCGGATGCTCACCGACTTCAACGGCGGTTTCCCCGGCAACTCGCACGGCTTGGGGTTCGAGCTGGACCAGCGCTGGTACATGGCCGGGCTCAGCAGTCCCCGGACCGCGGGGCACACGGGCTACACCGGGACGTCGCTGGTGCTGGACCCGCTGTCGCGTTCGGTGGTGGTGCTGCTGACGAACCGGGTGCACCCGTCGCGCGAGTGGGGTTCGAACAACGAGGCCCGGCAGGCGCTCGCGCAGGGCATGGCGGAGTCGCTGGCGGTGCGCCCGACGCGCGGTTCGCGGGAGTGGGCGGCTCCGGCGGCGGCGCCGGCGACGTTGACGACGCGCGAGCTGGGGCCGGTCGCCGGTCCCGCGGAGGTGACCTTCGATTCGTTCGTGGACACCCAGCGGGACGGCGACGGGGTCGACGCGCTCACCGTCGAGTCCAGCGCGGACGGCGGCAGGTCGTGGCGCCGCGTGCCGGTGACGGCGGCGGGCGCGGGCGCGCCGGACGGCCCGCAGCAGGAGTTGGCGGGGTCCGGGCACCGCGCGTGGTGGCAGGTGCGCGGCACGGTGGACGCGCAGCCGGGGCAGCGGGTGCAGCTGCGCTGGCGCTACTCCCCGGACGACCAGTACGTCGGGCGCGGAGTGCTGCTGGACGGCATCTCCGTCGCCGACCAGCGGCGCACGCTGCTCGACGGCGAGCGCGAACCCGGTGGGCTCGTCGCCCAGGGCTGGCGGCAGGTGGACCGCTGACGACTTCTTCCCGAACGGGGGAACCGCGCCGCGACGCGGAATAGCCGTCGCGAGCGCGGTGTCGTTCCTGGTGTTCGCAGTCGAGCGTCGGGAGGCAGTGCCATGTCCGTGATTCCCCGGGAACTGGAAGAGATCCTCGGCAAGCGCGCCTTCGCGCACGTCGCCACGCTCGGTCCGCGCGGCGAGCCGCAGTCCAGCCCGGTGTGGATCGACTGGGACGGCACGTACCTGAAGTTCAGCCAGACCACGGCCCGGCAGAAGTTCCGGAACCTGCAACGGGATCCGCGCATCGCGCTGTCCGCGCACGACCCGGACGACCCGTACCGCTACGTCGAGATCCGCGGCCGGGTCGTCGGCGCGGAACCGGATCCGGAGAACGCGTTCATCAACAAGATGGCGAAGAAGTACACCGGCGAGGACGTCTACCAGTGGGGACAGCCCGGGGATGAGCGCGTGGTCGTGCTGGTCGAACCGGAGCACGTGCCGGGCTGACGGTCAGTTGGATTCCGGACTGGGCAGGTGCGGGCCGAGGTAGCCGATGTGGACGGCGGCGGTGGGGCCGCGGGTGTCGTCGAAGTAGTGCAGCCGGGGAGCCACCCCGCCGCTGCGGTCGATCTTGACGTGGGCGCCGAAGAACGCGTGACCGGAGGCGTCTACCTCGGGCGGCACCGGGAAGGTGCGGGCGTTGCGGAACCGCGGAGTGTTGACCACCATCTCGGTCTCCCCCGAGGCGACGGAGGTCGCGCTGATCCCCCGCTCGCCCCCGTGCACCCGCACGTAGTGCGCGAAGCCGCGCAGGTCGAGACGGCCGTGGTCGGTGGCGGCGGCCCGGTCGCGCGCGTAGGAGTCCAGCAGGACCAGCACGTTCCAGGTGCGCCGCAACCACTGCGCGCTGCGGCGGTGTCCGTCCAGTTCGGACGGTTCGACCTGGGGGCCGACGCGCAGCGCGGGCAGGTCGCGGCGGACGGCGGTGAGCAGATCGGCGAAGTCCGCGGGGTCGGGTGCTCCGCTCGGCGGGGCGTCGCCGGGGTCCCCGTCCTCGACGGAACTCCCGCCGTCGCTGGAAGTTCCGCCCGCACCGGGGTCCTCGTCCGCGACGCGTTCCCGCTCGGCGATCCGGTGGCGCAGCCGGAGCAGCTCGTCCTCGACGTCGTCCAGCTCGGCCGCGTACAGCTCCGCCTCCAGTTCGGCGTCGCGCGCCGCCCGCCACGCCGCCGGGACCGAACCGGACCGCAACGCCTCGTCCGCCTCGTCGCGTTCCCGGCGCAACCGGACCGCCAGCTCCGCCAGCCGCCGCCGGGAACGCTGTGCGCGCTGCTCCCGCCCCCGCAGCCGTTGCGCGCGGGCACGCCGTTCGGCGAGCGCTTCGGCGGCGGAATCCGCCTGGTCGCGGGCGACGTCCTCCTGCTCGGCGGCGGCGCTGAGCCGGTTGCGCAGCACCCGCGCACCGCCGTCGTCCGCGGCGGGCAGCCAGTGCAGCATCCCGCCGCGGGCGTCCGCGGTGACGCGCCGGTCGTGCATCGGATCGAACAGCAGCGCCTGCCACGCCTCACCGGTCATGCGGATGGCGCCGCCCGCGCGCCACGTGCTCACCCGCAGCACCGCGTCCACCAGCTTCCGCCAGTCACCGGGCCGGGCGAACCGGTCCTGCGGGATCACCGGATCCGGTTCGTGCGCCACCCACCACGGCGGCAGGTACAGGCGAGCGGCGCGGGCCGGGATGCGGCGGTCCGCGGGCAGCAAGGCGTTCACCCGGTCGCGGACGGAATCGTCGGCGGGCAGCAGCCCGCACAGTCCGCGGGTGGCGTTGCGGAAGCGCACCAGCTCCGAGGGCAGCGACCGGCCGAAGTCGTCGTTGTAGACGAGCACCGGCGAGTCCCGCATGCCCTCGGCGAACGTGTGCACCAGGAACTCGACGTCGTCCAAGCCCACCAGCGGGTTCTGCTCGGTCAGCGAGTACACCCCGCGTGAATCCCGCAGCCCGCCTTCGAGCAGGCCCAGCTTCTGCACCGGGGTGACCTGGTCCCTGATCGACCAGGGCCGGGCGGCCTCCGCGTACACCCAGAACGCGTTCCCGCCGTCCGCGCCGCGGGACACCACGAGCGACGCGCGCACCGCGGCGGAGCCCTGCCCCCAGCTCACCCGCCAGCGCCGCGGCAGGTCACCGCCGGGTTCGCGACCCGCGTCGATCAGCCGCAGCTCCCCGGATTCGTGCGACCGGACGAGCCACCGCTCGGCGTCGCGCAGCGAAGCGTCGGCGTGCCCCGCCGCGCAGAACGCGGTGCGGCGCAGCGGTGCCGGACCACCGGCGTCCCCGTTCACGGCGCACCGGCCGCGAGTTCGGGTCCGACGTGGCCGACGTGCACCACGCCGGTGGGCCCGGCGGTGTCGTCCAGGTAGTGCAGCACGCACCGCGGATCACCGGCGTGGTCCAGCCGCGCGAACTCGGGGAACGGCGCCCACCCGGACGGATCGACTTCGGACGGCACCCGGAAGGTGACGGCGGCGTGCTCGACCGGCGACGGCACCCCCGGCGCGATCCCTTCGGCGCGCAACCGCTCGGCGAGCGAAGGGCCGGGTGCGGCGGCGTGCGCGGCGAGCAGGTCGAGCACCTGCCGGCACCGCCGCGCCCGCGCGTCGTCGAGGCGCTCGATCTCCGCGCCGACCCCCGGGCCGAAGCGCACCCCGGCGGGTTCCACCGGCCGGATCGGCTCGGGCACCGCGGCGCGGCCGAGCGCGGTGTGCGACCGATCCTCCGCGCCCCGCAACCGTTCCAGCTCCTGCTCCCGGTCGGCCAGCCGCCGCGCAGCGGCCCGCGCCGAGCGCACCGCCGCGTCCTGCCTGCCGCGAGCGACGCCGAGGGAGGTGCCCGCGAGCCGTTCTCGCGCGACGTCGCGTTCGGCGCGCAGCCGCAGTGCGGCGCTCGCCAGCCTGCGCCGGGACCGCTCCAGCCCGGCGAGCCTGGCGGTGGCCTGGTCGATCTCCGCGTTCAGCCCGCTCACCGCGTCCGCGCGCCGGGCCGCGGCCTCCTTCGATTCCGCTTGCCGCGCACCGGCTCCCTGGATGCGCTGGCGCAGGTCGGACTTGTCCGCGCCACCGGCGACCGCGAACCACCGCTCCCCCGGCCCGGCCGGGGTGTCGGCGACCCGCTCGTCGTGCCAGGCGGTGGTGAACAGCATCGACCACAGTTCGGCGTCCGCCGTGCCGGTCTCCCTGCGCCGCGACACCCGCAGCGCGAGGTCGACCGCCTCCGGCCACGCCCCGGCGCCTTCGGCGTCCACTTCGGACATCCGGGGGTCGTCGCGCTCGGCGGACCAGGCGCTCGGGAGGAACAACCTGCCGCCACGCCACGGGATCCGCAGCCGCTCCGGCAGTTCCGCGGCGAGCCGCCGCGCCACGGCGTCGCCGATGAACACCATCGACGCGCAGCCCATCGTCGCCTTCCGGAACTCCGCCGACCGGCGCGGCACCACCAGCGGGCTCCCCGGTTCCCGGTCGACGTGGCGCACCAGCACCGCCGTCTCCCCGCGCCGATCCCGCGTGGCCGCGAGCAATCCCGCCACGTCCTCCGGGTCGTCGCGCAGCGTGGAACCGGTGACGGCGAGACCGCTGCGCGGATCGGCCAGCGGGAACCGCGCCAGACCTGCCCGGATCAGCGGCGACGGCACGCCGTGCCCCCATCCGGCGGGACAGCGGGCGGCGAACCACAACCGCACCTGCTCGTCCCGCGCGAGCAGCACCAGCACCGCCGAGACCGGGTCGCCGTCGCGCTGCCACGTCATCCGGTGGCGCAGCGGGGTCGCCGGGTCCGCGGGGTCCAGCGCACCGCGGTCGTAGAGCCGCAGGGCACCGGCCTCGTGCTGCTGGAGCAGGAACTCGGCGTGCTCGGCGACGGACGTCGAGACCGACCCGGTCGCGCAGAACAACTCGGAGCCGAGGTCCGCTGGCCCGCTCATGTCACCCCGCTTCGCACCGTCGGCGCCTCTGCGCAGGGTAGCGAATCCGCGGTGCAACCCGGCGGGCGCCGAACACCGTCCCCCCGATGACAGGGCTCCACGCACCCAAACCGGCAAGATCCCGAACATCACGGAGATACCCGCATTGACCTGCGCAGATCGACGTTAGTAAGTTTCCCACATGGCCATTGACGACGCCCCCGCCGAAGCCGGTGCGACCAGCCCCCTGGTCCGCATCCGCTCCCTGCTCCCCGGTCTGGCCAAAGCCGAGCAGCGGGTGGCCAACATCGTGCTGTCCGCGCCCGCCTCCATCGCGCGGCGCAGCATCACCGACGTGGCCGAGGCCGCCGGCACCAGCGAGACCACCGTGACCCGGTTCTGCAAGGCCATCGGCGTCGGCGGCTACCCGGACCTGCGCATCGCCCTCGCCGCCGACACCGCGCGCACCTCCAGCCGGGACCGCGACCTGGGCGGTGACATCGAGCCGGACGACCGGCTGGACCAGATCATCGACAAGGTCGCCTACGCCGACGCGAAAGCGGTGGAGGAGACCGCGGGCCAGCTCGACGCGGACGCCCTGTCCGCGGTGGTCGACGCCGTCGCGCAGGCCCGCCGCATCGACGTCTACGGCGTCGGCGCCAGCGCCTTCGTCGCCCTCGACCTGCAGCAGAAGCTGCACCGCATCGGCTTGACCTGCTTCGCCTGGTCGGACACGCACGCGGCGTTGACCTCGGCGGCGCTGCTGCGCGACGGCGACGTGGCGCTCGGCATCTCGCACACCGGCGCCACCACCGAGACCATCGAGGCGCTGCGCGAAGCGGGCCACCGCGGCGCGGTCACGGCGGCGCTCACCAACTTCAGCCGCTCCCCCATCACCGAGATCGCCGACCACGTGCTCACCACGGCGGTGCGCGAGACGACCTACCGTTCCGGGGCGATGGCCAGCCGCATCGGCCAGCTCACCGTGATCGACTGCCTGTTCATCGGCGTGGCGCAACGACGGATCGACGACACGAAGGCAGCGCTGGAAGTCACCTACGAGGCGGTCGGCGCGCACCGGCTCGGTGCCCGCCCCGATCGCCGCAGGCACAAGGAGGACGGTCGATGAGCCGCAACACACCGGCGGACGAGCCCGCCGTGCGAGTGAACGCGCCGACGGAGCGCACCAACGACCGGACCAGGGACATCGACCTGCTGCCGACGCTGGACATCCTGCAGGTGCTCAACGCCGAGGACCGCACCGTGCCGGAGGCCGTGGGCCGGGCGCTGCCCGAACTGGCGCGGGCGGTGGACATGGCCGTCACCGCGCTGCGCGGCGGCGGGCGGGTGCACTACGTCGGCGCGGGCACCTCGGGGCGGCTCGCGGTGCTCGACGCGGCGGAGCTCATCCCCACCTACAACGTGCCCGCGGACTGGGTCGTGGCGCACCAGGCCGGTGGCAGCGGCGCGTTCCAGAAGCCGGTGGAGAACGCCGAGGACGACACCGAATCGGGCGCGGCGGCGATGCGCTCGGCGGTGACGAGCTCGGACTTCGTGCTCGGGCTGACCGCGTCCGGCCGCACGCCGTACGTGCTGGGCGCGTTGCGCGCGGCCCGCGAGATCGGGGCGGGCACGGCGTTGATGTCGGCCAATCCCGAATCGGCCGCCGACGCCCCCGCCGACCTGGCGATCGCGGTGGACACCGGCCCCGAACCCATCGCGGGATCCACCCGGATGAAGGCGGGCACCGCGCAGAAACTGGTGCTCACGTCGTTCTCCACGGCCGTGATGGTCCGGATGGGACGTACCTACTCCAACCTGATGGTCAGCCTGCTCGCGACGAACGCGAAGCTGCGCGGACGCACCGTGGGCATCCTGCGGGAGGCCACGAACGCCTCCGAGGACGACTGCGCGGACGCGCTCGGCGCCGCGGGCGGCGACCTCAAGACCGCGCTGGTGCACCTGCTCACCGGCGCCGACGTGGAACGCGCCGCCGCCGCCCTCGCGGTCTCCGACGGCCAGGTCCGCGAAGCCCTCCGCTCCCTGTCCGGCTGAAGATCCAGCGTGGGTCAGGACATTCCGGTGGCGACGTGGCTGAAGGCTTCGAGCAGGCGGTCCCAGAAGCGCTCGGTGTCGAGGACCGTCGCCACCTCGGCGTTGTGCCGCGCGGCCGGGGCGGCGAAGTCCGTGACGGTCATGCCCGAGGTGAACCGGCCGTGGATCTCCACGTCGACCCGCGCGGGCACCGTGGTGAACAGGCCCGGATCGAGCGCGTAGGCGACCGCGCAGGCGTCGTGCACCGCCGGTCCGTGCTCCCGGTAGTGCGGGTGCCGCCCGTAGAAGTCCAAGATCGGTGAGAGCAGCTCCGACTCCAACCGGCCCAGCACGGCGAACCGGTCGCGCACGTCGGCGGTGGCGCGGGCCTGGGCGGTCAGGTCGAGGCCGATCATCGTGGTGCGCCAGCCCGCGTCGAACACGACCGCGGCGGCCTCGGGGTCGGCGAGGACGTTGAACTCCGCGGCCGGGGTGCGGTTGCCGCGCGTGTACGAGCCGCCCATGATCACGAACTCGCGCGCCCACTCGACTATCCGGGGTTCCTTGCGCACCGCCAGCGCGATGTTCGTCAGCGGCCCCACCGCGAGCAGGCTGATCTGCCCGGGCGCGGCGGCCAGCTCGTCGATGAGGAAGTCGACCGCGTGCCGGTCGACCACCGGGGTCGCGGCGGCGGGCAGCACGACGCCGCCGAGCCCGTTGCCGCCGTGCACCTGGTCGGCGAGCACGCCCTCCCGCACCAGCGGCCGGTCGGCGCCCGCCGCGATCGGCACGTCCATGCCGTAGAACTCGGCGAGGCACCGCGCGTTGTTCGTGGTGTGCGCCAGGCCCACGTTGCCCGCGACGGTGGTGAGCCCGACGAGTTCGAGCTCCGGGCGGCCGTGCGCGAACGCGATGGCCAGCGCGTCGTCGATACCCGGATCGCAGTCGATCAGGACTTTCTTGGGCACGTCCGCTCCTCGGCGTTTCCAGCACGATGCGCGCGGCGCAGCTCCCGGCTGCGCCGCCGCTGACGACACGACGATCGGGGAAGCGCCCTGCGCGGGCTCCTCGCACCGACCTCGGATCAGGCTTCGACGGCGTCGGCGATGGACTTCGCCTCGCGCGCGCCGGTCTCCAGCGCCGTGCAGCAGTGCACGATCCACCGCGCGACCCCGTCGGGTTCGCCGGTGGCGAACGCCGCCGCCGCGGCCTCGTAGTCGGCCTGCCGCCGGAAGTACGCGACCTCCGGGACGACCAGGCCCTTCGGGTCGAGTCCGCTGCCGATCACGCTGAGCCGCGCGGCGGCCCGCGCCACGATGCCGTCGACCTCGCCGAACGGGGCCAGCGCGAGCAGCTCTCCGTGCACGACGGCCGCCTGCACGGGGCCCGGCACGACGCCTTGGGATTTGCCGCCCGCGTCCGCGACCACCTGGGAGAGCAGGTCGAGCCTGCCCGACACGGCCTCGTCGGCCCGCGGCCTGCCCAGCCGCTCCGGGTCACCGGGGAGGTCCGCGGCGGCCAGCACGTGCAGCCGCGCCAGCGCCTGCAGCGGCGCGCGCTGCCAGGTGGGCAGCAACGGCCCCAGCGCCTCCGCCACGCGCAGCGCGCCCGCCAGCAGCGGGTCGCTGACCTCGCCGCTGTCCGGGATCTCGGTGGCGCCACCGGCGACGGCGGCCGAGGCGCGCGCGGCTCGCACCGAGGCCTCGGCGCTGGTCGCGGGCCAGCCGCGGCGGTTCGCCGGGTGCCGGTGGATCTCGTCGATCGCCGTCCGCGCGGCGGCGACCGCGTCGGTGACACCGGGCAGCTCCAGCAGCGGGAGCAACGACTCTTGGGCACTCACGGGGCTGGACGCTACCTGCCGGTCGGTGCGGCGAGCGGACAACCCGTGTTCGGACGGCGCTCGACCCCTCGTCACGGCGGGTCGCCCGATCGTTTGGCAACTCGATTGCAACGTTTTCGGCTTGAGACTGACTCCCTGGTGCGGGGCTCGGGGGAACACCTCCTCCGGCCGAATTGGTCCACACCGATTTTTCCGGCTCTGTCGGAGTGAGCCCCATCGCATTACGGTCTAGAAGACATCAGCCGTCCGCCAGCAGGGAGGTTCCCCGCAATGAGCCAGCCCGACGGGCCGAGCAAGACCCTGGACAACCTGCTCACCGAGAGCAGGACGTTCCCGCCGCCGGCGGAGTTCGCCGCATCGGCCAACGCAACGTCGGAGATGTACGACAGGGCGGCGGCCGACCGGGAGGGGTTCTGGGCCGACCAAGCCGAACACCTGCACTGGGACACCAAGTGGGAGCAGGTCCTCGACTGGTCCGACGCGCCGTTCGCGAAGTGGTTCGTCGGCGGCAAGCTCAACGTCGCCTACAACTGCGTGGACCGCCACGTCGACGACGGCAACGGCGACCGGGTCGCGATCCACTGGGAAGGCGAGCCCGGCGACAGCCGCGAGATCACCTACGCCGAGCTGCAGCGCGAAGTCAGCCGCACCGCGAACGCGCTCGCCTCGCTCGGCGTCGGCGCCGGCGACCGCGTCGCCATCTACCTGCCGATGCTGCCCGAAGCCGTGTTCTCGATGCTCGCCTGCGCGCGCCTCGGCGCGCTGCACAGCGTCGTGTTCGGCGGCTTCTCCTCGGAAGCGCTGCGCGCCCGGATCAACGACGCCGAGGCGAAGGTCGTCATCACCTGCGACGGCCAGTACCGCCGCGGCAAGGCCGCGCCGCTGAAGGCCAACGTCGACGAGGCCGTGCAGCACACCCCGAGCGTCGAGCACGTGCTCGTGGTCAAGCGCACCGCCACCGACGTGCAGTGGAACGAGCGGGACAAGTGGTGGCACGACGTCGTCGAGCCGCAGTCCGACCAGCACACCCCGGAGGTGTTCGACTCCGAGCACCCGCTGTTCATCCTCTACACCTCCGGCACCACCGGGAGCCCGAAGGGCATCCTGCACACCTCCGGCGGCTACCTCACCCAGGCCGCCTACACGCACCGCAACGTCTTCGACCTGAAGCCGGAGTCGGACGTGTACTGGTGCACCGCCGACATCGGCTGGGTCACCGGGCACACCTACATCGTGTACGGGCCGCTGGCCAACGGGTCGTCGCAGGTCATCTACGAGGGAACGCCGAACAGCCCGCACGAGGGCAGGCACTGGGAGATCGTGCAGAAGTACGGCGTGACGCTGTACTACACGGCGCCGACGACGATCCGCACGTTCATGAAGTGGGGCGCGGAGATCCCGGCGAAGTACGACCTGTCCTCGCTGCGCGTGCTCGGCTCCGTCGGCGAACCGATCAACCCCGAGGCCTGGATCTGGTACCGGGACAACATCGGCGGCGGCAAGGCCCCGATCGTGGACACCTGGTGGCAGACCGAGACCGGGGCGATCATGATCTCGCCGCTGCCCGGCGTCACCGCGACCAAGCCCGGTTCGGCGCAGGTCGCGCTGCCGGGCATCTCCGCGAAGGTCGTCGACGAGACCGGTGAGGACGTCGGCCCCGGCGGGGGCGGACTGCTGGTCCTGGACAAGCCGTGGCCGGCGATGCTGCGCGGCATCTGGGGCGACGATCAGCGCTTCAAGGACACCTACTGGTCGAAGTTCGCCGACCTCGGGTACTACTTCGCCGGTGACGGCGCGAAGTACGACGAGGACGGCGACGTGTGGCTGCTGGGCCGGGTGGACGACGTCATGAACGTCTCCGGGCACCGCATCTCCACCACCGAGGTCGAATCGGCGCTGGTGTCGCACCCGACGGTCGCGGAGGCCGCGGTCGTCGGCGCGAGCGACCCGACCACCGGGCAGGGCATCGTCGCGTTCGTGATCCTGCGCGGCAACGCCGCCGACGGCTCGGGCGGGGAGGCGGCGCTGAAGGCGCTGCGCGACCACGTGTCGCACGAGATCGGCCCGATCGCGAAGCCGCGGCAGATCATGGTCGTGCAGGAGCTGCCGAAGACGCGCTCCGGCAAGATCATGCGCAGGCTGCTGCGGGACGTCGCGGAGAACCGCGAGGTCGGCGACGTCTCGACGCTGGCGGACTCCTCGGTCATGGACCTCATCTCGAAGGGCCTGAACAAGTCCTCCGACGAGTGACATCGCACCGCGCTGAGAAGGCCCGGTCCCCTGCGCGGGACCGGGCCTTCCTCGCGCGTGTCGCCGCCTCCCCGTGAAGCATCGAGATGTTCGACACGGCGGTGGGCCGCGCCGTGGCTGTTAGGGTCGCTCGCAGGGTGTGCCGGGAAGTCTGGTCGGCGAGGCGTCAACGTGCTCGCGACCGGAAGGCTTACCGATGACCGAACCCGAATCCGAATCCGCCCCCGACGGCGCGCGCTCCAAGGTCTTCGACTTCGCCGAGTACCTGCGCACCGAAACCGTCGGCGGCATGGTCCTGCTGGTCGCGACGGCCCTCGCGCTGATCGCGGCGAACTCCCCGGTCAGCGGCCTCTACGAAGGCGTGCGGGACTTCTCCGTCGGACCGCACGCGCTGCACCTCGACCTCACCGTCGGCGAATGGGTCAAGGACGGGCTGCTGGCGATCTTCTTCTTCGTCGCCGGGCTGGAGCTCAAGCGGGAACTCGTCGTCGGGGAACTCGCTGACCGCAAGACCGCGACGCTGCCCGTGCTGGCCGCGTTCGGCGGCATGGTCGTGCCCGCCGCGATGGCCTTCGCCATCGGGTACGGCGCCCCGGGCGCCGGCCAGGCGTGGGCGATCCCGGTGGCGACCGACATCGCGTTCGCGCTGGGCGTGCTGTCGCTGACCGGATCGGGGATGCCGACCGCGGCACGGGTGTTCCTGCTCAGCCTCGCCGTCGTCGACGACCTCGGCGCCATCATCGTCATCGCCGTGCTGTTCACCGACGGGCTGAGCGTGCTCGCGCTGCTCGCGGCGGTCGTGCTCTGCGCCGCCTACTGGTTCGCGCAGCGCAAGCGGATCACCACCCCGTACCTCTACCTGCCGCTGGCGCTGGCCACCTGGGTCGCGGTGCACAGCAGCGGCATCCACGCCACCATCGCCGGGGTCGCGCTCGGGCTGCTGACCAGGGTGCGGACCGATCCGGACGAGACCGCCTCGCCGTCGATGCGGCTCGAACACCGGCTGCAGCCCTGGTCGGCCGGGCTGATCGTGCCGGTGTTCGCGTTCTTCGCCGCCGGGGTGCCGGTGAACGGCGAAGCGCTCGGCGCGCTGTTCCACGACCGCATCCCGATCGCCGTGATGGCCGGGTTGTTCTTCGGCAAGTTCCTCGGCATCTTCGGCACCTCCTACCTGGCGGTGAAGCTCGGGCTCGGTTCGCGGCCCGCCGGAGTCACCTGGCGGGACCTGTCGGCGCTGGCGATGCTCGGCGGCGTCGGCTTCACCGTGAGCCTGCTCATCGCCGAGCTGTCACTGGCCGGGGACGCGGCCGAGCGGGCCAAGACGGCGGTGCTCATCGCCTCCGCGCTCGCCTCGCTCGTCGCCTCCGCGATGCTGCTGCGGCGCGGTCGGCGGGCCGCCCGTGAGCGGAACTGAGCGGTCTCGGAGATCACTCACCGATAACACCCGAGGAGTCTCACTCGGTCACCGTTCGGGGGGCGTGGCACGATGGCGGGCGTGAACAGCGCCCAGAAGAACCAGCAAGGCAGCAGCGACGGCGCAGCCTGGTCGGCCGTCACGTCCCTCCCGCTGTCCGAAGAGGGCACTGGCGCGGGCAGCGAGCAGTCGATCGGCGCCCTCGTGCGCGACGCGACCGCGCACCTGTCGACGCTGGTCCGCGCGGAGATCGAACTGGCGAAGGCCGAAGTCACCGGTGAGGTCAAGAAGGGCGTCAAAGGCAGCGTCTTCTTCGTCCTCGCGCTGGCCGTGCTCGGCTTCAGCATGTTCTTCCTCTTCTTCACGCTCGCCGAAGGCCTCAACGCGCTCGGCATCTGGCGCTGGGCCTCCTTCGGGATCGTGTTCCTGCTGATGCTGCTCGTGGCCGGTCTGTTCGGACTGCTCGGCTACCTGCGAGTGCGCAAGATCCGAGCGCCGAAGCGCACCATCGCGACGCTCAAGGACACCAAGCAGCTCACCAAGCGCCGCGGGCAGGACTCGGCCCACGAGGCCATCACGAGCTAGCGCGAACCGGGACGTCCCGCGCGGACGTCGAAGGGATCGACGCCAAGGCCAGGTGCACCCGGTGCGAACCGGGTCCCTGGCCTTTCACGCGTCCGCGGCGCGGAGTTCCGCGGCGAACGCCTCAGCCGGTGCACTCGCCGGTGGGGACCGGCGTCGTCAGCGACGAGGCCTCCGCGACCTCGTCGGACACCTCGTCCGCGGTCAGCGCGAAACCCGTCTCCGGGTCGTCCACGGCGGCGCCGAACACGACGCCCACCACATCGCCCTCCGGGTCGATCAGCGGACCGCCCGAGTTCCCGCTCTGCACCTTGCCGCGCACCGTGTAGACGTCCCGCACCACGGTGTTCGCGTCGTAGATGTCCGGGCCGCGCAGGTTGATGCGCTGGCGCAACCGGCCCGCGGACGCCGTGTACGGGCCGTCCAGCGGGTAGCCAAGCGCGATCACGCTGGCGCCGGGCGGCACCTCCGCCCGGTCCAGCGGCATCGCGTCCGCGTCCAGGTCCGGTACCGCCAGCACCGCCAGGTCGGTCGCCGGATCGAACATCACCACGTCCGCGGAGAACTCACCGCGGCCCACCTCGATCGCCACCCGATCCGTGCCGGCCACCACGTGGGCGTTCGTCATCACCCGGTTCGGGGCCACGACGAAGCCGGTGCCCTCCAGCGCCCGCGCGCACGAGGCCGCGCGGCCCCGCACCTTCACCACGCTCGTCTGGGCGTTGCGCACCACGTCACTGGCGGCCAGCGCCTGGTCCGGCGGGTCGATCGCGGCCACCGGAGTCTTCGAGAACGGCTCCAGCGCGTCCGGGAACCCGCTCACGCCGAGCATCCGGCGCAGGTCGTCCGGCAACGACTTCACCGCCGGGGGCATGACCGAGTCCACCTGGCTGAGCACCTGCGACCGGGTGATCGCCGACGCCAGTCCCGGCATCGCCGTGGCCGAGGTGAACGGCAGCGCCACCAGCCAGGCGACCACGAACACGGCCACGCACTGCAGCACCGCACCCAGCACGTTGTCCACGCCGGTCAACTTCGGCGAGGTGATCCGGTCCCGCAGCTCCCGGCCCGCCCACATGCCGAAGGTCTCGCCGAACGCCACCAGCAGCACGACGATGCCCACGCCGAAACCGATCCGGGCCGGTTGGCTGTCCAAGCGCTCCAGCAGCAGCGGCGCCACCCGCAGCCCCACGATCGCGCCGACGAACACCCCGAGGAACGAGAACAACGCGGTGACCAGGCCGTTGCGCGCACCGGACACGGCGGCCAGCAGCGCCAGCGCCACCACCAGCAGATCGACCCAGTTCACCGAACACCCTTCCTCCGCGTCCCGCCCCCTACCGGCACGACCCGATCAGCTCACCATCACCGGTCGAAGCCGACGTCGGCAGCCTCCTCCGCGGCCCGCCACGCCTCGTCCAACTCCAGCATCTCGGCACCCTCCCAGCTCTCGGACCAGCCCCCGAGGTCGAGCACGCCGGACAGCAACGCGCCGGTGAACCCCCAGACCAGCATCCCCGGCACGAGGAAGGCGGGCCCCCGCCGCCCGTCCCGCAGCCCCACCAGGACCCGGTTCGCCGGATCCGCGAGCCACGACAGCGGCACCCGCGCCACCGCTCGAGTCTCCCCGAGGTCGACCGGGGCCACCGGAGACGGTTCCCGCCAATGCGCGAGCACCGGTGTCACCCGGAAACCGCTGTGCGGCACGTGCAGCTCCGGCAGCGTCGCCAGCGGCCGGATTCCCTCGGGCAGCACGCCGACCTCTTCCTGCGCCTCGCGCAGGGCCGCGTCGACCGGGCCCGCGTCGGTGTCGTCGATCGAACCGCCCGGGAAGGCGACCTGGCCGGGGTGCGAGCTGAGCCCGTCCGCGCGGCGCAGCAGCAGCACGTCCGGGCCGTCCGCGTGCTCGCCGAACAGGATCAGGACCGCCGCCGGGCGGGCGCTGCGCGGCGGCCGGAGCCGCGGCCAGCCGAAGTGCCCCTGGTCGATGTCGACGCTGCGCCGGACCAGCGGGCGCAGCCACTCCGGCGCGTCCGCTCCGTCGACCACGCGGTCCGTCACGACCGGCCTCCCAAGGTGCGGCGGACGGCGGCGTCCACCGCGTCCGCGGACTCGAACACCTCCGGCGGATCGATCCGCCGGACCTCACCGCCCGCGGTGATCACGAAGCTCGCGGGCAGCACGTTCGGCACCCGCAGCGCCGACCGCACCGACCCGTCCGCGTCGTGCACGGCGGGGAACCGCGCACCGAGGTCGCGCAGCAGCTCCAGGCCGCCCGCCTCGTCGCTCTGCACCTGCACGCCCAGCACCGGGATCGAGCCGGGGCGTTCGGCGTAGGACTGCAGCGCGGGCAGCTCGGTGCGGCACGGGCCGCACCAGGTCGCCCACACGTTGACCAGCGCGGGCCGTCCCGCTAGGGCGGCGCCGACGTCCACCGGACGGCCGTCGGCGAGGCAGGTGCCGGTCGTCCCGGCCAGCTCCGCGGGACCGCCGGGCCGCGGCGGCGGGCAGAGTTCGAGCCCGGCGCGCAGCGCCGGATCGACCGGCGGCGCCGCGCGCTGCTCCGACCCCGGCGGGCTCCCGGCCTGCCCGCCGCCGTCGCCGGACCCGCCCGGCCACAGGGCGACCACGGCCAGGCCCGCCAGCACCAGCACGACGACCGTCCACTGGATCTCGCGGCGGAACTCGCGCAGACCCCGCCACCGGCTCACGCGTCCGGCTCCTTCGCCGCGGCCTGCTCGACGGTCTTCTCGTCCAGCTCGTCGGCGACCCCGGCCAGCTCCAGCAGCCGCGGCGCCTCCGGGCCGCGGACCAGCTTCGCCGCGGCCTGCGGCTCCTCGGGGCCCGCGCCGAACGCCGGGCAGTCCTTCGCCAGCAGGCACGCGCCGCACGCCGGCTTGCGCGCGTGGCACACGCGGCGCCCGTGGAAGATCACGTAGTGCGAGAGCATCGTCCACTCCTTGCGGGGGATCAGCTCGCCGATCGCGTGCTCGACCTTGACCGGGTCCTCCTCCGCCGTCCAGCCCCAGCGGCGCACCAACCGGCCGAAGTGCGTGTCGACCGTGATGCCGGGGACGTCGAAGGCGTTGCCGAGGATCACGTTGGCGGTCTTGCGGCCGATGCCCGGCAGCTTCACCAGGTCCGCCAGTCGCGGCGGCACCTGCCCGTCATGCTTTTCCACGAGCGCGGCGCCCAAGCCCATCAGGGAGTTCGCCTTGTTCCGGTAGAAGCCGGTGGAGCGGATCAGCTCCTCCAGCTCGGTCCGGTCGGCGCCCGCGTAGTCGGCGGCCTCCGGGTAGCGCGCGAACAGGGCGGGGGTGACCTGGTTGACCCGCTTGTCCGTGCACTGCGCGGACAGGATGGTGGCCACGGCCAGTTGCAGCGGGTCACCGAAGTCGAGCTCGCAGTGCGCGTCCGGATAGGCTTCGGCGAGGGTGCGGACCATGCGCCGCGCCCGCCGGACGAGCCCGGTGCGCGTCTGCTCGCGGGACGTGGCGCGACGGGCCGCGGGCTTCGCCCGAGCGGGTGCAGCGGAGCGCCCCTGCGCCTCCCCGCCGGTCGTCTTCGCTGGTCGCGAACGCGAAGAGCCAGCGGAACCCGTCTCGGCGGCGGCGGATCGGGTGGGCGCCGACCGGCCCGCCGAGGGCTGATGTGAGGATGATCGACCAGGCTGAGAACTGTCGTGGGCTGGCTCCGGCACTCCACCAGAGTACGGACCACGGCGACACCCGAACCCGACCCCATCGACGGGCAACCCACCCCCGGTTGCGTCCGTCTCGAAGGCATGAGCGAGGATTCAAGCATCATGACTGCCTGGTTCGTTATCGTCGTTCCGCTAGTGATCATGTTCTTCACGCTCTTCATGGAGCGCGTGGAGGCACGCCTGCGGCACGTCGCGGTGCAAGAGAACGAGGTTGAAGAGCTGCTGGAGAACGCCCGGCCGGACGAGGTCCGGGCGCTGTTCCGGCAGGGAATTGGACGTGCGCTGGAGCTGTTCCAGCTACGCAGGGTGGGACGCGCCGGCAAGCTGCGAACTCGCCGTTCCCGCGACCAGTCTTAAACTCAACTGGTAGTGATCGGCGGCACAGTCCGGCGCCCGTGCACGCGGGTGCCGCTTCGAACGAGCCGCCGCGTCTCAACATGGAGGGACGAGGTGGACGAGACTCTTTCCCGCGCCGGAATCTTCCAGGGCGTGGAACCGGCCGCAGCGGAGGCGCTGACCCAATCGCTGGAACCGTCCGAGTTCCCGCGTGGACACGTGATCTTCGCCGAGGGCGAGCCGGGCGACCGGCTGTACATCATCCAGAACGGCAAGGTCAAGCTCGGGCGCAAGTCCCCGGACGGCCGCGAGAACCTGCTGGCGATCATGGGGCCGTCGGACATGTTCGGCGAGCTGTCCATCTTCGACCCGGGCCCGCGCACGTCGACGGCCACCACGGTGACCGAGGTGCGCGCGCTGACCATGGACCGCAGCGCGCTGCGGCAGTGGATCGGCACCCGCCCGGAGATCGCCGAGCAGCTGCTGCGGGTCGTCGCGCGCAGGCTGCGCCGGACCAACGGCATGCTCGCCGACCTGATCTTCACCGACGTTCCCGGTCGCGTCGCCAAGGCGCTGCTGCAGCTCGCGCAGCGCTTCGGCAGCCAGGAAGCGGGCTTGCTGCGGGTCACCCACGACCTCACGCAGGAAGAGATCGCGCAGTACGTCGGCGCCTCGCGGGAGACCGTGAACAAGGCGCTGGCCGACTTCGCGCACCGCGGCTGGCTGCGGCTGGAAGGCAAGAGCGTGCTGATCCTCGATCCCGAGCGGTTGGCCCGCCGCGCACGCTGAGCCGCCGCACGGCTCGCGCGTCGGCCGGTCACCGACCGGTTCGCCGTAACGCGCGTCGCCTGATGGGTTCGCCTGAGTTCGAACCCCTCAGTCGGCGCGCGTTTTCGCGTGTCCACGTCCGGTTTCCCACAGGAGGCCCTCCACGGCCGCCACGCACGCGTGGGCGGCCCGTAAGCCCGCTCCCGCCGCGCGGGCCGCGCAGCGGGCGGCTCAGCGCCCCACGTCCCCTCCGAGCCCGCCGCGGAGGCGGTGCGTCGAGCCGCGGATGCAAGCGACCGGCGTCGGACACGCCGAGTGACCACTCATGTAGGGGACGTTGTACCCGGTTTCCGCGGTGCGGCCCGGGGGCACACTGGTGTCACGAGGAACGACGGCGATCGGGAATAAATTCACCGGGCTCGTGCAACCCGACCTGAGATCGCAACGTCTTACCTAGAGAAGGACTCGAAGTCCAGCGGCCTCGCTCCCCTGGCGGGAGCCTCCCCAGCGGGGAGGGCGGCGAAGCCGCACAACAGCACAGACCACCTCCGGTACCGGGTTCGGGGCCGACGATCGGAGGTCAGGAAAGCGTGGTTGGTCGGGGGACGGGCCGCGCAAGCGAAAGGACTGGAGCGTCGCGTCGGGGGCGACGCCCCAGTCCTTTCGCATGTCGGCAGCCCTCCTGATCGCACGCGCGGTCGTGGCGACGGAGAACACCATCAATCGACTTGGTACTCGCGTCCCACCACCCGGATACTGGTACGCGTGTCCCATTCGATCACGCTGGCCGACTACCGAGCTGCGCTGCGCACACCAGGAGCCACCGCTCCCGTCCTGACCTCCCTGCTGGGGCGGCTGCCGATCGCCATGATCGGCCTGGCCTTGATGCTCTACGTGCAGAAGGAGACGGGGAGCTTCGCCATCGCCGGGCTCGTCTCGGCCGGTGAGCTGGTCGGCGTCGCGTGCGGCTCGGTCGTGCAGAGCCGGGTGATCGACCGGATCGGGCCGAGCCGCCCGATGCTGGTGATGTCCGCGGCGCTCGCGCTGCTCACCACCGCCGAGATCGCCGCCATCGAGGCGGGCGCGCCGGTCGCGGTGCTGACGGTGCTCGGGTTCGCCCTGGGCCTCAGCCAGCCGACGGTCGCGCCGGCTTCCCGCGCGTTGTGGTCGCAGCTCCTGCCCGCCGGAGCCGCCCGGGACGCCGCCTACTCGTACGAGGCGATCAGCATGGAGGTGTTCTTCATCCTCGGCCCCGGCCTGGCCGGGCTGCTGGTCGCGCTGCCGTGGCCCGGGACCGGTGTCGTCGCGGGTTCCGCCTGCATGATCATCGGGAGCCTCGGCTTCGCGGCGACGCCCGCGGCCCGCGGGCTCCGCCCGCAGCGCACCGGCCCGCGCGGCGGGATGCTCGGCGCGTTCCGCGCGCCCGGGATGCGGACGGTGGCGCTGGCCGCGCTCGGCTTCGGCGTCCTCATCGGCTTCGTCGAGGTCGGCGTGCCCGCCTCCGCGGTGCAGGCCGGGGCGCCGAACGCGGGCGGCCTGCTGCTGAGCGCGCTGTCGGTGACGTCGGTGGTGTTCGGCGTGCTGTACGGGATGCGGCCCTGGCCGCGGCCGATGCACCTGCGGTTGCCCGCGCTGCTGCTGGGTTTCGCCGGGCTCGTCGCGCTGCTGGCCGTGCCGGGGTCGCTGTGGGGGCTGTGCCTGGCGCTGCTGCTGGCCGGGTGCCTGATCACGCCGCAGTCGACGGCGCACTCGGTCGCGCTGGACCTGGCCGCGCCCGCGGGCACGGAGACTGAGGCGTTCGGCTGGGTGGTGACGGCGGTGACGCTGGGCTCGGCGGTCGGCCAGTCCGTCAGCGGCAGGCTCGTCGAGACGTCCGGACCTCCGACCGCGTTCCTCGTCGCCGGCCTGGTCGGCGCCCTGCTCGCAGGCGGCCTGTGGCTGCGGCGCGGCACGCTGCTACCCACCCGCGAACCCGCGCTGGCCACCACCTCTTGAGACGGGCGCAGGCGGTCAGGGGCGGCCTTTGACCTTGCCTTTCCAGGTGAGGGATGTCGTTCGTCGTTGTCCTGTCAGCGGCGTAGCCGCTGAGCGGCGACCACGCACGCAACCGGACCACCGGCGGGTTCTCAGCGGCTTCCTCGCGAGGACGGCTTTCTTCCTCGTGGCGGAGCCACTTGGAAAAAAGATCCCGCAGCGAGGAAACCGCTGAGGTTCCGCCAAGCGACCCACTGCTCAAGCCATGACCACCCGCCAGGTCACTTCAGCGTTCGTCGAGTTCCTTGAGGTAGGTGAGTTGGGCTTCGACGCTCCACTCCGCCGCGGTCCACACCGAGGGGTCCACGTCGGCGTAGACGATCTCCACGACCTCGCGGGCCGTGACGCGCGGGCCGTTGTTCCGCACCACCTCGCGGATCTGGCCGAGCCGCTGCTCCCGGTGCGCCAGGTAGCCGGTCGCCGCCGCCGCGACGTCCGGCAGCTCCGGGCCGTGGCCGGGCAGCGCCGCAACGCCCGCGGGCAACGCCGCCAAGGCGCGCAGCGTCGCCAGGTACGACCCCAGGTGCCCGTCCGGGTGGGCGACGACCGTGGTGCCCCGGCCCAGGATGCTGTCGCCGGTGAACACCACCGACGCGCCCTCGTGCTCGGCGCGGAAGCAGACCGAGTCCCTGGTGTGGCCGGGAGCGGCGAGCACTTCGAGCGGCACTCCCGCCGCGTCGACGACCTCGCCGTCGGTGAGCGGTTCCGCCCCGGCGCACAGCTGCGGGTCCAGCGCCCGCACGGGGGCTCCGGTGCGGGCCGCCAGCTCCGCCGCGCCCTCCGAGTGGTCGAAGTGGTGGTGGCTGAGCAGGATCAGCGACACCGGGCCGTGCTCGACGATCCGCTCCAGGTGCGCACCGTCGTCGGGCCCGGGGTCGAGCACGGCGCGCTCGTCGCCCGCGCCGATCAGCCAGGTGTTGGTGCCGTCCAAGGTCATCGGGCCCGGATTGGCGGCCAGCAGCACCGAGGCGAACGGCGTCACCGGCCGCAGCTCGCCGTAAGCGGGGTGGGTCACGGGTCTCACTCCTCGTCCGGGTCGGCGCGGTATCCGGGGTCGCCCGGCAGCACGACGCGCCACGCGCCGTCGCGGTGCACCAGTTGCGGCAGCACCTTGCCCAGCGGGCGCTCCAGTTCCAGCGCGGCGTCGACGCTGCCGCAGGCGCCGACCTCCGACAAGGTCACCCACGTCGGCGGCAGCAGGCCGCAGCGCCGCTGCCGCCAGTCCTCCAGCGCGTCCTCGGGAGTGCGCCAGTACGCGTCCACGGCCTCCGTGGTGACGGCGTCGGCGCGCTGCCCGGCGGGCATCGCCGCCAGGAAGAACCGGGTGTCGTACCGGCGCGGTTCGGCTTCCGGGGTCACCCAGTTCGACCAGGGCCGCAGCAGGTCGGCGCGCAGCACCAGGCCCGCGTCGGCGAGGAACCCGGCCAGCGACAGCTCCTTGGAGACCAGCCTCGGCCGCGCGCCCGCGTACGGGCAGGTGTCGGCGACGACGGACCCGGCGTCGGGCCCGGCCAGCAGGACGCCCGATTCCTCGAACGTTTCGCGGACCGCGGCGCACACCAGGGCGCGGGCGGTCGCCTCGGAGCATTCGAAGCGCCGCGCCCACCACTGCGGCGGCGGGCCGCTCCAGGCCACCGACGCGTCCGCGTCGCGGGGGTCCACGCCACCGCCGGGGAAGACCGTCATGCCACCGGCGAACGGCATGTTCTCGACCCGGCGTTGCAGGAACACCTCGGGCCGGTGCTCGCCGTCGCGCAGCAGCACGACCGTCGCGGCGTCCTTCGGGGTCGCCGGGCGCTCGGGCCGTTCGGGAGGGACGAACCCGTCGGGCAGCGTGAGGTCCTCCGGCAGTCGCACCATGCCGGTCACCTTAAACCGAAGAACATTCGCGAACACCCCTGTGATCAAGATCAACAAATGGGGTGGAGCCGCACCGTTTCCCCTGTCACCCGCCCACATCCCGGCCCCCACGGTCTGCGCGATGATCGGGACACGGGGACGATGACCGAATGAGCGAAGCACTGCGGGTCGGGATCGTCGGAGCGGGGCCGTGGGCGAGGCGCGTCCACGCACCCGGCTTGCACGCGCACCCCGGGATGCGGCTGGCCGCCGTGTGGTCGCGGCGCCCCGACTCCGCGAAATCGCTCGCGTACCAGTACGACGCGGACGTGGCCGACGACTACGACTCGCTGCTGTCCGCCGTGGACGCCGTCGCGTTCGCCGTGCCACCGGCGGTGCAGGGCGAGCTGGCGGTCCGAGCGGCCCGCGAAGGCAAACACCTGGTCCTGGAGAAACCGCTGGCCGGCGACGTGCCCGCCGCGGAGGCCGTGGCCACCGCGGTGCGCCAGAGCGGTGTGGCGGCCCTGCTGATGCTGACCCGCCGGTTCGCGCCCGAAGTCCGGGACTGGCTCACCGGCCTGGGACACCTCGGCGGCTGGACCGGCGGCACCGCGCAGTGGCTCGCGGGCGGACTGCTCGCCGGGGACTACGCGGCGACGCCGTGGCGGCAGGAACGCACCGGGGCGCTGCTGGACGCGGGCCCGCACGCGCTGGACCTGCTCGACGCCGCGCTGGGCCGGATCAACCGAGTGCACCACGCGCGGCGGGACAAGTCGGACACCTGGCAGATGGCCTTCGAGCACGCCAGCGGCGCCAGCAGCACGCTCACCTTGTCGCTGCGCGTACCGGTGCAACCGGCGCTGATCGAGTTCACGCTCTACGGCACGAACGGGAAGTCGCAGCTCACCGGCAGGCGCACCGCCGCGCACGAGTGCTACGCGCAGCTGCTCGACGAATTCCTCGCGATGATCCGCTCCGGCCGCACCGCCCACCCCTGCGACATCCGGCGCGGCCTGCACCTGCAACGAGTCCTCGACGGCGTCCAACGAGCCGCCAACTGACGTCCCCGGCCTGTTTCAGTGGTCAGGTAGCGGAACCTCAGCGTTCTTCTCGCTGCGGGATCAATTTTTCGAGTGGCTCCGCCACACGCAAAATTGCTGTCCTCGCGAGAAGAACGCTGAGAACCCGCGGGTGGTCACCTTGCTCTGGTGGTCGCTGCTCAGCGGCTTCGCCGCTGACAAGCCACCGCTGATCAAGATCACCTGGGTTTGCCGTCTATCGGGGGGAAGCCGCCGGTGGCGGAGCCGCCGGGCATGGTCGTGTTCCACGCGTCCTGGCCCTGGGCCTGCGCGCCGCCCGCGCCGTTGGCCACCGGCTGCGCCTGCTGCTCGCCCGAGCCGCCGCGGTCCTGTTCCCGCTGCGCCAACTCCTCGTGCAGCTTGCGCAGCAGGTTGCGCTCCCGGTCGGTGAGCTTCGCGTCGACCGCGGCGGGGACGCGGGTGTTCTTCCCGCCGCCCTGCTGCTGCGCCTGCTCCCCGGACTTCGCCTGCTCGGCGTCCGGCGCCTGCAGGTCCTCCGGGTTCACCGGGCGTTGCCGCAGCGTCGGCTCGGCGCCCTTCTCGGGCGCTTCGGCGACCGCGGTCTCCCGCACCGGCTCCGGGCGGAGCTGCTCGGGCGCCGGTTCCGGACGGGGCGCGGGGCGGGCGGGCTCGGGACGAGCCTTGGCCTCGCGATGCTCGGGGCGGTGCTCGGCCCGAGGCGGTTCCGGACGAACCGGCTCGGGGCGAACGCGTTCCGGGCGTGCCGAGTCGAGGGAGACGCTGTCAGGAACCGGGGCCTCGACGCGTCTTCCCGGCCCCGCGGCTGGCTCACTCGGAACGTCGCCGCCTCCGGGCTTGCTCCCCGCGGTGGCCCGCGGTGCCCGCGCGTGGTTCGAGGAACCGTTCGGGATCGCCACCTGCGCGACCAGGTCCAAGTGCACCCGGCGCGCGGTGGCCAGCGCATTGCGGTGGTACGGCGGCAGGTCCATCCCGCTGCTGAACACGTCCACCGAGCAGCCCACGCCGGCGCGCCGCAGCGCCTCCAGCAGCTGGTACCCGGCGGCGGTGACCGAACCGTCGGCGCCGACCTCGGCCAGCAGCACCCGACGCGGCACGGCGCCGTAGGTCACGCCCGCCGGAGTCGTCCGCCAGGTGCACCACAGCGCCCGCACCCCGTGCAGGCGTCCCGCGATCGGCGCGATCGCGTCCACCAGCTCGTGATCCGACCGGTCCGCCTCGTGGTTCTCGCTGAACCGGTGCCCTTCGTCCTGCACCGTCTCCACGACGTGCAACCGGTCGGCGGGCGAGTGCGGCGAACCGGATTCGTCCAGCGCCCGGCGCAGGTGGTACTGCTCCGTCGAGGTCACCGGGATGCGGCCTGCCAGCAGGCAGCCGATCAGGAACTCGGCGGCCGAGTCGAGCTGACCGATGCCGAGCATCTCGCGAACCGAATTGACGGCGTCGTCGTCCACCCGGCCGGTCAGGGCCAGCAGGAGGTTGTGCAGGCGTTCCACCGGCCCCGCACCCTCAGCGACGTCCACCACGAATGCCTCCTTCTACGATGCCTGCACCGGCACCGTCAGCCACGATGTCCCACGAGTTCGTCGGCGCCCAAGCACACCAGCGCCGACTCGGCGAGCGCGGCGCGGTGGTAGGCGGTCGGTTCCACCTCGGGTGGCAGCACCTCGACGCACGGCTCGGTGTCCCCGAGCGCGCGCAGGATGCGTTGCAGTTCGCTGGTGAGCTCCACGGGGTCCGCGGAGCCCGTCACCAGGATGATCCGCTTGGGCCGCGTCCCCGGCAGGTGGCGCCAGGAACTGCGGGTCTCGCGCACGCCCTGCCTGCCGCGCAGCGTCGCTCCGAGCACCAGCACCGCGGGGTCGCCCTTGTCGTCCACGTGGGACTCCGCGCGGAAGGTGTACCGGTCCGGGTCCGCGCCCGGCAGCACCGCGTGCACCACGGACGGGTCGGCTCCCAGCGGCAGCAGCGCCTCGGCGAGCCTGCGGTGGTCCGCGTCGGACAGCGCGACGCGTTCTCGCACCAGCGTCGCGGGCAGCGAGCGCGCGAGCACATCGGCGGCGCCACCCGCCAGCCAGTCCCGATAGCGCCAGAGATGCCGATCCGGCAGCCGCCCGGCAAGTCGAAGCAGCAACTCGTGGCACAAGAGGTCCGTTTCGCGTACCGCCACGTCGCCCCCTCCCAGCTTCGTTCGCTCGTCACCCGGTGCGAGCGACACTCGCACCCCTCACGCCGCGAGCACTCGATCAGGGCAGACCCTCTCTCGCCGCGTAGCGGATGAGCAAGCCCGACCGATCACTCGCCGGTATTGATACCGCCGTTCGGGTGACCCGCGTGTGATCACTCGAAGTAGCGGCGCCCGAAGCGTACTGGTTGGTAGAGCGCGCCCGGGGCGTACCTGGCAAGAAACTCGGGCAACCCCCAGTCGAGATCCGGACCAATCGGTCCGGGCGGGCGGCGCCGGAACGGGAAAGGGCCGCGGTGCCAACGCACCGCGGCCCTTCGTCCCGCGTCGAGAGTCCGTTGTGGACCGTCGACCGACGAGCGTCCGCGAACCGGAATCCGTTCGCAGACGATCGATCACGCGACCTCGACGATCATCTCCACCTCGACCGGCGCACCGACGGGCAGCTCGGCGACGCCGACGGCGGACCGGGCGTGGATGCCCGCGTCGCCGAAGATCTCCCCGAGCACCTCCGACGCACCGTTGATCACACCGGGCTGCCCCGTGAAGCCCTCCGCGGAGGACACGAAGCCGACGACCTTCACGATCCGCACGATCGCGTCCAGCCCGACCAGCGCATCCACCGCCGCGAGCGCGTTGAGCGCGCACGTGCGGGCGTGCTCCTTCGCCTCGTCCGCGTCGACCTCCGCGCCGACCTTGCCCGTCGCGGCGAGCTCGCCGCCGACGAACGGGAGCTGACCGGAGGTGAACACCTGCGATCCGCTGCGCACCGCGGGCACGTACGCCGCGACCGGCGTCGCGACCTCCGGCAGCTCGATGCCCAGTTCGGCCAGCCGCTGCTTCCAGGCGCCCACGGTCAGGACTCCTTCGAGCGCTTCAGGTAAGCGACGTGCTGCTCACCGGTCGGCCCCGGCAGGACGGAGACGAGCTCCCACCCGTCCTCACCCCACTGGTCCAGGATCTGCTTGGTCGCGTGGGTCAACAGCGGCACGGTCGCGTACTCCCATTTGGTCATGCCCGCCAGCGTAGAGACGCCTCGCCAACGACGCGCCGCTGGCCCGCACCGCCGCGCTCCCCGCTCGGGGACGCCCGCCCCACTCCCGAGCGCGACCGAAATGCGACCGAGGATTCACACGTTCGCGGCTCGTGGATCGCCGGATCGGGCTAGCTTCCGTCCCATGGAGACCTGGCGAATCGTGGCGATCGCGCTGACGCTCGTCATCGGCACCCTGCTGATCATGGACTCGGTCGGCAAGATCCGCGGTGAGCGGGCGCGGCGCCGCACCCGGCGCCTGCGCACCGGCGTCCGCGGCGTGGTGCTGCTGGCCGCGAGCACGGCCCTGGTCGCCACCGTGCTCCCGGCGACCGCGGTGTGGGCGCTGCTCGTGGGCACCGCGCTGATCATGTCGGTCCGCTTCGTCATCGACTGACCCGCGCCGGGACGACCGCGCCGCGACGGCGTCACGATCGCCCGCGCCGTTCGTCCCCCTCCTGGAACGCCCGCGGTGAGCCGTCGGCGTGCGCGCAGGACTACTCAGACCGGAGCCCGCCGGACCGTCCCGCGTCTGAGCACTGCGCATCCGCGGCTGCGTAGAAATGCCGAGGCGCGACGAGGAGATGGCTGCTACGTGCGGGAGACAGCACCCCGGAACCCCGCCTACGCTGATCGTGTGACCGGATGGAACGCCGAACTCGACGACGCTCGGCTGCACATCGTCAGCGGCAAGGGCGGCACCGGCAAGACCACGGTCGCCGCGGCGCTGGCGCTGGCGCTGGCGACCGGAGGCCGGCGAGTGCTGCTGGTCGAGGTCGAAGGCCGCCAGGGCATCGCGCAGCTTTTCGACACCGCACCGCTGCCGTACTCCGAGGAGACGATCGCCGCGGCGCCCGGCGGAGGTGAGCTGCGGGCACTGGCCATCGACGCGGAACCGGCGCTGCTGGAGTACCTGTCGATGTTCTACAACCTCGGCTTCGCCGGCCGAACGCTCAAGCGGATGGGCGCGATCGAGTTCGCCACCACCCTGGCCCCCGGCCTCCGGGACGTGCTGTTCACCGGCAAGGTCAAGGAGTGCGTGGGGCGCACCGACGAGCACGGCCGCCACGTCTACGACGCGGTCGTGCTGGACGCGCCGCCGACCGGGCGGGTCGTGAAGTTCCTCGACGTCACCCGCGCCATGGCCGACCTGGCGAAGGTCGGTCCGATCCACGGGCAGAGCGAGGGCGTGGTGCGGCTGCTGCACTCCGCGGAGACCGTGGTGCACCTCGTGTCGCTGCTCGAAGACCTGCCGGTCCGGGAGACCTTGGAGGCCGTCGCCGAGCTCGACGCCGCCGATCTGCGGCCCGGCGCGGTGCTGCTCAACCGCGTGCGCCCCGGCCACCTGCCCGCCCGCTCGGTGGCGGCGGCAGCGGCGGGCCGGGTCGACGCGGACCGGTTGCGCTCCGGCTTGGAGGCGGCGGGCGTGCAGGTCGACGACGACCTGCTGGCCGGGCTCACCGACGAGACCGTGGAGCACGCGGTGCGCGCCCAGGCCGAGCGGGAGGCCGAGCAGCGGCTCGCCGCCACCGATCTGCCGAACGTGGCGCTGCCCGATCTGACCGCCGGGATCGACGTGGCCGAGCTCTACGAGCTGGCCGAGATCCTCACCGAACACGGCGTCGGGAGACCACGATGACCGCCCCCGCCGCGCTCGACGTCGACGCGCTGCTCGACGACCCGGAGAACCGGATCGTGGTGTGCTGCGGCTCCGGCGGCGTCGGCAAGACCACCACGGCCGCCGCGCTCTCGGTGCGCGCCGCCGAACGCGGCCGCAAGACCGTCGTGCTGACCATCGACCCGGCTCGTCGGCTCGCGCAGGCGCTCGGCATGCGGGAGCTCGACAACCAGCCGCGCCAGGTGGTCCTCGACGACTTCGAGCCCACCGGTGATCTGAACGCGATGATGCTGGACATGCGGCGCACCTTCGACGACATGGTGCTCGCGCACGCCGGGCGGGAGCGGGCCCGGCAGATCCTGGAGAACCCCTTCTACCAGACCATTTCCACGTCGTTCTCCGGCACGCAGGAGTACATGGCGATGGAGAAGCTGGGCCAGCTCGCGGCTTCCGGCGAGTGGGACCTGATCATCGTGGACACTCCGCCGAGCCGATCCGCGCTGGACTTCCTGGACGCGCCGCAACGGCTGTCCACGGTGCTCGACGGCCGGTTGATCAAACTGCTGTCCTCCCCCGCCAAGGCGGGCGGCAAGGGGCTCCGCAAGATCGTCGGCGCCGGGTTCGGGATGTTCTCCAAGGCCGTGTCCACCGTCATCGGCGGCCAGCTGCTGTCCGACGCCTCGGCCTTCGTGCAGGCCTTCGATTCGACGTTCGGCGGGTTCCGGGAACGCGCCGACCACACCTACCGGCTGCTGCGCTCCCCCGGCACGTCGTTCGTCGTGATCGCAGCGCCGGAGCCGGACGCGTTGCGGGAGGCCTCGTTCTTCGTGGAACGGCTCACCGCGGAGGGCATGCCGCTGGCCGGCCTGGTCGCGAACCGGACGCATCCGGTGTTCGCCGAGCTGACCGGCAGCAGGGCGCTGTCGGCCGCCGAAGAGCTCGATTCCGCCGGGAACTCGCCGCTGGCGGCGGCCGTGCTGCGGGTGCACGCGGACCGCGTCGCGGTCGCCGACCGGGAACGCCGGATGCTCGCCCGGTTCACCCGCGCGCACCCGGAGGTGTCGTGGGTGGGCGTGCCCGCGCTTCCCGCAGATGTGCATGATCTCGACGGCTTGCGAGAGATCGGCCGCCGACTCGCAGTGGAATAATCCAAAAATTCTACCCAGCAGGAATCCGCAGCTCGGTGATCACAATCCACCGAAATCCGGTCCGCTGAACGAGTGAACCGGGATTCCGGGCGGCTCGAAGAATCGAGCCGCCCGGCCCGTGCTCACGACGGGCGAATCAGCCCACCTGGTACTCGTCGATGTCCGCGTAGTCGTCTCGCGCGGCTTCCAGAAGCTCACGCCAGTTGCGGACTTCCGGCCGTCGGCGCAACAACGCGCGCCGCTCCCGCTCGGTCATTCCACCCCAGACACCGAACTCGATCTTGTTGTCGAGCGCCTCTCCGAGGCACTCCGTCCGCACCGGGCAGCCGAAGCAGATCATTCGCGCTTTGCGCTGCTCAGCTCCCCTGACGAACAACTGGTCCGGATTTTCATCCCGGCATGCTGCCTGAACACGCCAGTCCCCCTGCTCGAACATAAGGCTCCCCCAGCTCCTCACTGGATCGTCGGCGACCGAATTTCGTCCGGAGCCCCCCGGCACCGGATGCTGCGACGCATGTCGCGCCGCAACGATGCTGTCGCTGGACGTGGACGAACTTTAGAGCCCCCCGGTTCCATAACCAACCAAGGGTTGTCGCTCCGTTATCTTTGACCCTCATCACATCGGGCGGAACCCACCAAAGACGGCGTGTTGATGTCGGTAAAACCACTTAGTCTTGCCGTCGTGCGTGTCCGGGACAGCTTGCTGAAGCTCTTCGGCCTGTGTGTGCTCGCAGGAGTTCTCGTCGCCGGGATGCTCTTCCCGGCCGCGGGAGCCCTAGGGGTGGTGTCCAACCGCGCTGGTGACGCGGTGAACAACATCTCCTCCGAGCTGATGACGCAGGACCCGCCCCTCGTGACCACGGTCACCGACCGGGCGGGTGTGCCGATCGCCTACCTATTCGATCAGAACCGGACGCCCGCGGCGCCGGATCAGATCTCCGACTCGATGAAGGCCGCGATCATCGCGATCGAGGATCGGCGGTTCTTCGACCACGAAGGCGTCGACTGGGCGGGCACCGTGCGCGCCGCGATCACCAACCAGATGTCCGGTGAGATCGCGCAGGGCGGCTCGACGCTCACCCAGCAGTACGTGAAGAACTACCAGGTGCACGTGGTCGCCGCCGACGACCCGATCAAGCAGGCCAAGGCCGTCGAGCAGACCCCGGCGCGCAAGCTGCGGGAGATCCGCATCGCGCTGCAGCTGGAGAAGCGGCTCGGCAAGGAGGAGATCCTCGCCCGCTACCTGAACGTGGTGCCGTTCGGGAACCAGACCTACGGCGTCGCCGCCGCGTCCCGGGCCTACTTCAACACCACCCCGGACAAGCTCGACGTCCCGCAGTCCGCGCTGCTGGCAGGCATCGTCAACAGCCCCAGCGCCCTCAACCCGGAGACGAACCCGCAGGAAGCGACCCTGCGGCGCAACATCGTCATCGACACGATGCAGGCGCAGCACCGGATCGACCAGCGCACCGCGGACGCCGCCCGCGCCGCTCCGCTCGGCATCGTCTCGCCGGTCAACGCGCTGCCGAACAACTGCGTCGGAGCCGGCCCCGCCGACGGCTTCTTCTGCAAGTACGTCATCGACTACCTGCAGAACGCCGGGTTCGCCGAGCAGGAACTGCGCACCGGCGGCTACACGATCCGCACCACGCTGGACCAGAAGGCGACGAACGCGGCGAAGGCCGCCGCCGAGAAGCACGTGCCCAAGGACACCAAGGGCATCGCGAACGTGATGGCGGTCGTCGAACCCGGCAAGGACAAGCACGAGGTGCGCGCACTGGTGGCCAACCGCGACTTCGGCAACGACGCCGAACGCGGCCAGACCTCGTACGCGCTGCCCAGCGGCGTGGCGAAGTTCGGTGCCGGATCCGTGTTCAAGGTGTTCACGGCGGCCGCCGCCTTGGAGAAGGGGATGGGGATCAAGAACACCATCCAGGCTCCGGGCAACTACACCTCGACCGTGTACCGCAACGGTTCCGCCCCCTACACCGTCGGCAACGCCGAAGGCGTCAACCCCGGCCCGCGGACCTTGCAGAAGGCCCTCGCCACCTCGCCGAACACCGCGTTCGTCGCGCTGGAGGAACGGGTCGGCCTGGATCAGACCGTCGACATGGCGACCCGGCTGGGCATGCGGCAAACGCTGCTGCACTCGAACTTCAGCGGTGATCCGATGGCGCCGAACGGGGCGAACGGGCCGGCGATGGGCGACGTCGTCAAGGAGAAGAAGATCGGGGCGTTCACGCTCGGCTTCGGGCCGACCAGCCCGCTGGAGCTGGCGAACGTCTCCGCGACCCTGATGAGCGGCGGCACCTGGTGCCCGCCGACGCCGGTCGACCAGATCGTCGACCGCAACGGGAACCCGATCTCGATCACCGAGGACCCCTGCGAGCAGGCCGTCGACGAAGGCCTCGCGAACGCGATGGCGGTCGGCATGAGCCAGGACGACCAAGCGGGCGGTACCGCCTACGGCGCCGCGAACAACGCGGGCTGGACCCGGCCGATGGCGGGCAAGACGGGAACCACCGAAGCCCACCAGTCCGCCGGGTTCATCGGTGCCACCCCGCAGTTCGCCGGTTCGGTGCTGACGTTCTCCGACGGGAACAACCCGCAGGGCATCTGCGACAGCACGCCACCGGCGCTGTGCGGTGCCAACGGCGGCAACATCTACGGCGGCAAGGTGCCCGCGCGCACCTGGTTCGACGCGATGAAACCGATCCACGAAGGGTTGCCCACGGCCCCGCTGCCGGAGGTCACCGACCGGTACGAGAACGGCGGCGACGAGTTCCAGGTGCCCAACGTCGTCGGCATCAGCGCCGATCGGGCCAAGCGCGCGCTGGAGAAGGCCGGGTACAAGGTCGAGCAGCGGTCGGTCAACAGCGAACGCCGGAAGGGCTCGGTGACCAGCCAGACCCCGCGCGGTTTCGCCCTGCCCGGCGAGACGGTGACGCTGTCGGTCAGCACCGGCTACGTCCCGCCGCCGTCGCCCGCTCCGAAGCCACCGCCGCCCCCGCAGCAGCCGCCCCCGCCGGGCGAGCCGGGACGGCCGCCGGGCGAGCAGCAGCCGGATCCGCCGTTCATCCCGATCCCGCCGGGCATCTTCCCGCCGTGACCCGCTGCCTACACTCGGCGGTTGTGACGGACACGCAGGTGAGCACGCGGCGCGTGCGCTCCCGGTACCGGTTGCTCCGGGTCTCCGAGGTCGAGCGGGTCACCCCGCGGATGGTGCGGGTGGTGCTCGGCGGGGAAGAGCTCGCCGACTTCGACAGCACGGGCAGCGATCAGCGGATCAAGCTGTGCCTGCCGCGGCCCGGCCAGCCGACCCCGCTGGGCCGCGACCGGGCGGAGGTGTTCGCGCTGCCGCGCGAGCAGCAGCCGAAGCAGCGCACCTACACGGTCCGCTGGTTCGACGCGGCGCGGCGGCGGCTCGCGATCGACCTGGTGGTGCACGACCACGACGGCCCCGGCTCCACCTGGGCGAGCACCGTCCGGCCCGGTGATCAGATCGTGGCGGTCGGGCCGAGCCCGTCGTACCAGGCGGATCCGGCGGCGGACCGGCTCGTGCTCGCCGGGGACGAGACGGCGCTGCCCGCGATGCTGGCGATGGTCGCCGAACTGGACGAACGCGCTCGGGTGCAGGTGTTCGCCGAGATCGCCGACGAGGCGGAGCGCCAAGAGGTCCGCACCCGGGCGGACGTGACGTGGACCTGGCTGCACCGGGACGGCGTTCCCGCGGGGCGCAGCACGGTGCTGGCCGACGCCGTGCGGGCCGCCGACCTCGGCCCGCGGCCGGACGTGTGGGTGGGCGCGGAAGCCGAGGCGGTGCACCACATCCGCGAGCACTGCCAGCGGGAGCTCGGGCTGGACCGCCGCCGGGTGTACGCGCTGGCGTACTGGCGCCGCGCCGACCCGGCCTGATCGGGCGGCGGGCTCGTCGCGGAGGGCTCGCGGGACCCGATCCCCGAGCGCGAGGGCGGCCCGCGCGCTCGCCCGGCGGGCCCCATCCCGAGCGTCGTCGGCCCACCACCGGCCGTAGGCTGGAAGGCGTGAACAAGCTGGGTCGGATCATGCTCGCCGGCGGCGCCGTGGGTGCCGCGACCTTCGGTTACGCCGCAGGTGTGGAACGAAGGCACTGGACGCTACGACGCGCCACCGTCCCGGTGCTCGCCGAAGGTGCTCCCGAGCTGCGCGTCCTGCACATCTCCGACCTGCACATGATGCCGAACCAGCGGTCCAAGCAGCGCTGGGTCGCCGCGCTGGCCGAGCTGGACCCCGACCTGGTGGTCAACACCGGGGACAACCTCGCCCACCCGCAGGCCGTTCCCGCCGCGCTGCGCGCGATGGGCTCGCTGCTGGACCGTCCCGGCGTGTTCGTGTTCGGCAGCAACGACTACTACGGCCCGAAGCCGAAGAACCCCGCGCGCTACCTGCTGCCGTCGGCGAAGACGAAGCGGATCCACGGTGATCCGCTGCCGTGGCGGGACCTGCGGGCGGCGATGACCGAGCGCGGCTGGGTGGACGTGACGCACCGCTGGCACGACATCGAGATCTCCGGCATCCGGATCCACATCGCCGGCCTGGACGATCCGCACCTGAAGCGGGACAAGTACTCGAAGATCGCGGGCACGCCCCCGCAGGAGTCGCAGCTGAGCCTGGGCCTGACCCACTCGCCGGAGCCGCGGGTGCTCGACGCGTTCGCCGACGACGCCTACGACCTGGTGCTCGCCGGGCACACCCACGGCGGCCAGCTGCGGGTGCCGGGCTACGGGCCGATCGTGACGAACTGCGAGCTGGACCGGGCGCGGGCGCGCGGCGCGTCGACGTGGGGCGACCGGATGCACCTGCACGTCTCGGCGGGCCTCGGCACCTCCCCGTACGCGCCGGTGCGCTTCGCCTGCCCGCCGGAGGCGACGCTGTTGACGCTGGTCCCGCGTTCGAAGGGCGGCTCGCTGAAGTCCACCGGCCTGTTCGGCAACCCCCCTTCCGGGGCACGCGCGAACATCCGCTAGACTTCCCTTCAGCGGCGGACAAGTACCCGAGAAGTTCCCGCTGAGTGATCGGGGTGTGGCGCAGCTTGGGAGCGCGCTTCGTTCGGGTCGAAGAGGTCGTGGGTTCAAATCCCGCCACCCCGACAGGTAAAGGGCCTGGTCAGGACTCCAGCAGGAGTTCCGGCCAGGCCCTTTTTCGTGTTCGGACCGCCTCTCGGGAGACCCCCGGGAGACGAATCGTCTCCCGTGCTCCCGGTGGCTTCAGGGGACCGGGTCGAAGGGGGCTCGGTCCGGCTGGCAGATCGTGCCCTCGGCGGGCAGCGCGCCGTCGGCGAAGTAGGCGTTCAACGCCCCGTCGATGCAGGCGCTCTCCCCGCGGGCGCCGTGCCCGAACGAGTCGAGCGTGAGCAGCCGGGCGTCGGAGAGCAGCTCGGACACCTTCTGCGCGTCGTCGTACGGCGTGGCCGGATCACCCTGCCGGTTGCCGATGACCAGCACCGGCCCGGCCGTCTCCCGATCCCACGGACCCGTGTAGCGGTCCGGGTCGGGTCCGCCGGGCCACTGCGCGCAGGCCAGCGACATGTACGTCCAGAACCGGCCGAAACCGCGGCCGACCTCGTCGGCACGTCGCGCGTAGTCGGACCACACCCGCGGGTCGCGGGGGTTGCTGCTGTCGTTGCACATCACGCCGAGCATCTGCTCCTCCCCCGCTGCGCCCCCTCGCGGAGCGGAAGGAACCGGCACGACCGGTGCTCGCTCGGCGGTGGCGCCGGGCAGGGAGAGTTCGTGCAACTGCTGCAGGAATTGCGCGAGCATCGTCGACACCGAGGCGCTGTTGAGTCCGCGCCATGTTCTGATCACGGCCGTCTGATAAGTGATCTCCCTCGAGGTCCCGTCGGGCTGGGGGAGCGTGACGGGCTGGATCAGCAGCCGGTCCAGCAGCGCGTCGTACTTGCCGAGCAGATCGGCACCCGGCTCCCGGAAAGCGCAGCGCTCATCTGCCGCGCACGCGTCGAGGAACGTGCGCAGCGCCCGCTGGGCCCCGCCGTAGGCGCCCATCCGGAAGCTGAACGGTTCGGCCGCCGCCTCCGGCCGGTATCCGGTGGTCCATTCGATCGGGTCGGCCACGGCGTCGATCGCCACCGATCCGACCCGCTCCGGGAACAGGTTCGCGTACACCGTGCCGAGGTGGCTTCCGTAGGAGATGCCGTAGTAGTCGAGCCGGTCCTCCCCCACCGCCGCGCGCAGCAGGTCGAGATCACGAGCCACGTTGGCCGTCGAAACGTGGTTCAGCAGCGGCCCCGCGTTCCGGGCGCACTGCTCGACTCCGCGCGCGGTGTCCTCGACCACGGCCCGTTCCTGTTCCAGGGTCACGGGAAAGGTGTCCATCGCTTGGAAGCCGTCGCCGGGCTCGGTGAAGCAGCTCAACCCGGCGCTCTCCCCGACGCCGCGCGGGTCGAAGCCGACGATGTCGAACCGCTGGTGCAGGTCAGGAGTCAGTTCCGGCGCGAACCTGCCGCTGCCTCCGGGGCCGCCGGGGTTGTAGAAGATCGTGCCGAGCTTGTGCTCCTGATCCACCGCGGGCAACCTGCCCACGGCAAGCCGAACCCGCTCCCCCGCCGGGTCCTGATAGGACAACGGCACCTCGGCCGTGGCGCATTCGTAGCCGGGCGCGAGCTCGCACGGTGCCCAATCCAGCGCCGGGACGGCCGCCCCGTTGGTGCGCAGCGGAGCAGGTGCCGCCCCCGCGTCGGACGGTCCCGCGAACGCGGCCGGGGTGAGCGAGCCCGCGACGAGCGTGGCGACGAGCACCGCCGTCCCGCGCGCTGAGTGCCGCTGCTGCATGTGTTGTTCCCTCTCGGTCGAGATGCATGCGGAAGTCGATCGAAGGGAACGTTCGCAGCCGACGAACAGCGCGCACCTCATCCGGCGGGCCGTCCGGGGTCGGCCGATCGGCCGGAACGCCCGACGGAACGCGGAACGCGATCTCGGCCGGGAGCGCCGGGGCGGCGCGGCGTCGGTGGGATCGGGCAGGATCGGCGGGGTGAGCACCTACCCAGACGCGAAGATTCCGGAAGAGCTGTTCGACGACGCCGAGCGGGAGGCTCGGTGGCGGGCGCGGTTCAGCGCGCCGCGGGTGTCGCTGCCGGACTGGGCGCGGGACGCGCCGGGGCGCAACCTGTACGTCTCCAACTCCAGCGGCACCTGGGAGTTGTACGCGTGGGACCGGGATTCCGGGGAGCACCGCCAGGTCACCGACCGTCCGAACGGGACGTTCCACGGCACGCTCTCCGCCGACGGCACGCGCGTGTGGTGGTTCGACGACACCGACGGCGACGAGTTCGGGTCGTGGGTGAGCGAGGACTTCGCCGCCACCGGCGGGAAGGCCGAGGCCGCGCTGCCCGGGGTGCACGCCGGCTACCCGGCGGGCCTGGAGCTGGGGCCGACGGTCACCGGGGTCGGCATGTCCACCGACGACGGCGTCACGGTGTGGGTGGCGCGCTCGGGCGGTGCGCCGGAGGTCGTCTACGAGCACGAGCAGGACGGCGGGCTGTCCTCGCTGTCCTGGGACGAGAGCCTGCTGGTGCTCTCGCACTCCGAGCACGGCGACAGCAGGCACCCGGCGCTGCGGGTGCTGCGGGTGGACGGCGCGGAGACCGTCGCGGACAAGTGGGACGGGCCGGGCCTGGGCCTGGACGCGCTGGACTTCGCGCCGGTCGCGGGAGATCCGCGGCTGCTGGTGCTGCACGAGCGCCACGGCCGCGAGGAGCTGCTGATCTGGGACGTGCTGGCCGACACCGAGCGGGAGATCGACCTGGGGCTGCCCGGCGAGGTCTCCGCGGACTGGTACCCGGACGGCACCGCGCTGCTGATCGCGCACACCCACCACGCGCGCACCACGATGCACCGCTACGACCTGGAGGCGGGCGAGCTGACCGAGCTGTCCACCCCGGCCGGGACGGTCGGCAACGCGTCGGTGCGCCCGGACCGCTCGGTGGAGTACTCGTGGTCGTCGGCGGCCACGCCGTCGCTGGTGCGGACGTTGAGCGCGGACGGTGCCGACGAGGTGCTGCTGACTCCTCCCGGTGAGCGCCCACCGGGGTCGCAGCCGGTGACCGACGTGTTCGTACCGGTGCCCTACGGCCCGAACGACGCGGTGCACGCGCTGGTCTCCCGCCCGGCCGACGCCGACGGGCCGGTGCCGACGGTGTTCAACCTGCACGGCGGCCCGCACGCGGCGGACGAGGACCGGTTCTCGGCGTACCGGGCCGCGTGGCTGGACGCGGGCTTCGCCGTCGTCGAGATCAACTACCGGGGTTCGACGGGCTACGGCTCGGCGTGGCGGGACGCGATCGAGGGCAGGCCGGGCCTGACCGAGCTCGCCGACGTCGCCCACGTGCACGACTGGGCGGTCCGCGAAGGGCTCACGACCCCCGCGTTGAGCGTGGTCGCCGGGGCTTCGTGGGGCGGCTACCTGACGTTGCTGGCGCTGGGCACGCAGCCGGAGCGCTGGGCGGGCGGCGTCGCCGGGGTGCCGGTGGCGGACTACGTGTCGGCCTACGCCGACGAGATGGAGCCGCTGCGCGCCTACGACCGCGCGTTGTTCGGCGGTTCGCCGGAGGAGATCCCGGCGGTGTACTCGGAGTGCTCGCCGCTGACCTACGTGGACGAGGTGCGCGCTCCGGTGCTGGTGCTGGCCGGGGACAACGATCCGCGGTGCCCGATCCAGCAGATCTTGAACTACCTGGACCGGCTCGTCGAGCGCGAGGTTCCGTTCGAGTTCTACCGCTACGACGCGGGCCACGGCTCGCTGGTGGTGGCGGAGACCTTGCGGCAGGTCGCGGCGGAGATCCACTTCGCGCGTCGCGCCGTCGGCCTCGGCTGAGGTGCCGCCCGGCCCGCCCTCCGCTCTCAGCGGTTGGCGGGCCGGTGGTCCTCGCCGTGGAGACCGCGCGGCTCAGTCGGCGAGCGCCTCCTCCGGTTCGAGGAACTCGCGCAGGTCGGCGCGCAGCTGCGGGGTGTCCTCGTGGCCGTGCACCGCGACCGCGTGCGCGACGGCGGCCTGCACCACCTCGTCCTCCTCCCCGCTGATGGTGAGCGTGCAGCCCACCTCGCTCGGGTACTTCCGGCAGTCCGCCACTTTCCTGGTCATGACCGACTCCTCTCCGAGAGCGCTGCGCTCGACCGTGGCCCCGCCGGATGTTCGGGGGAAGAGGACTTGGTCACCGCCGTCCACGCGCGTGCAGCGGATCGGTGAGCCCGGCCGGCCAGGGCCGGCGCAACCGCACCGTCGGCGCGTCGTCCGGCACCGGAGCGGACAGGTCGCCGCTGAGCACGCGGCCCGCCGGGACGTCGTGCCGGACCGGCCAGGCCGCCACGGCGTCGAGCCGCGACGTCGGCTCGCCCCCGAGCACCACGACCCGATCCGCGAGTTCGGCCAGCTCCGGATCATGGCTGATCAGGATGGTCGTGCGGGTGCGGGCCAGCGCGCGCAGCGGGGCGACGACCTTGCTCTTCGACGCCGCGTCCAGCCCGTTGGTCGGCTCGTCGAGCACCAGCACCGGGGTGCGGCGCAGCACCGCGCGGGCGATCGCGATGCGGCGGCGCTGGCCACCGGACAGCAGCGCGCCCCGCTCGCCGAGCATCGTGTCGTAGCCCTCGGGAAGCGCGCGGACGAACTCGTCGGCGTCGGCTTCCCGCGCGGCGGCGACGACCTCGGCGCGGGTGGCCTCCGGCCGCGCGAACGCGATGTTGTCCGCCACCGTCGCGTGCAGCACGTCCGCTTCCTGCGGCACCAGGCCGATCTGGTCGCGCACCGCGTGCAGCGGCAGCCGGGTGAGGTCCACGCCGTCGAGCAGCACGCGCCCGGCCTCCGGGTCGTAGAACCGCAGCAGCAACCGCGCCAGCGTCGACTTCCCCGCCCCGCTCGGCCCGGTGATCAGCACGAACTCGCCCGGCCGGACGTGCAGCCGGAAGTCCCGCAGCGCGGGTTCGGCCGCCTGCGGATAGCGGAAGGCGACCCGGTCGAACTCGACGGCGCGTCCGGACCGGCTCGGCGGCAGCCCGGCGGTGCCGATCGGCGCGTCGGCCACCGCGGGCCGGGCGTCGAGCAGTTCGATCAACCGCTCCGATCCGGCGCGGGCGGCGGTGACGGCCATCGTGATGCGGCCCAGGTCCTGCAGCGGCGGGTACAGGTAGCCGATGTAGGCGGCGAAGGCCATCAGGCCGCCGAGGGTGATGCGCTCGGCGGAGATCTCCCAGACCCCGACGCCGATGACCAGCAGGATGCACACCGTCTCGACCATCGTCACCAACGGCGGGTACAGCGCGGACAGCCGCGCCTCGGCCAGCTTCGCGCGGAACCAGCGCGTCGAGGCGGCGCGCAGCTTCGCGTCCTGGTTGTGCTGCTGGTTGCCGGCCTGCACCAGCTCGACGTGCGAGAGCCCTTCCGCCACGACGGTGGCGATCTCGCCGTTGCCGGCGCGCTCCTCGCGGGACGCGGTGCGCATCCCGGCGGAGAAGCTGCGGGCCACCAGCCAGAAAGCGGGGGCGAGCGCGAAGGACAGCAGCGCCAGGTCCCAGCGCAGGTACAGGGCGGCTCCGGCGTAGAGCACGACGCTGAACAACGCGGTTCCCGTCTCCACCATTCCGGAGGCGACGAGCCTTTCCACCGCTTCCACATCACCCGACAACCGGGCCACCAGATCACCCGTTCTCCGGCGCGCGAAGAAATCGGGCGACAATCGTTGGACGTGCGCGAAAACGTGCGCTCGCAAGCGCACCAAGAATCGTTCGGCGGCGCGCGTGGCGAGATAAGTCCCGCCGAAGGAGGACGCCGCGCCGAACCCCGCGATGCCCAACCAGGACAGGCCCGGCGTCCAGAACGCGTCGAGGCTGCCCGCGGCCAGCGCCTCGTCGGTGATCAGCATGAACATCCAGATCGCCGCGGTGTCGGCCAGCGCGGCCAGCACCAGCAGCGCCGCCGCCACCAGCAGCCCACCGCGTTCCGCCCGCAAGAACGGGCGGAACCGGGCGAACACCTCGCGCAGTCCCGGCGCAGCGGTCATCGTTCACCTCCTCGGAGTCCCAGGAGGGCCGGCGGCGATGCGGACGCCGCCGGCCGCTCCGGAACCGGTCACTTCCGCGGCGGCTCGCCCGGAGCGGGGCGGTGCGGACGCGGGAAGTGCGGGCGCTTACCGGGAACGGGAATGGGGAAACCCATCGTGCGACCTCCTGGTCGTGATTTATTCTCTTTCGCCGGTTCCGTTCGGATCCGACGAGAACGAACCTACCGACGCCATTCCGCCGAATTCGACGCGAAAGCACTGCCAATCGACTGGGAACCGGCTGGACGAAAACCCGACGCCCGGTCGGAATTCGAATTCACAGCGCATTCCCACCCGGCGCCGAGCCAGCTCCCAGGCGGCGCCGGTAGCGACGTGTGCCACGTCGCACGCCGAGTGACGCACAACGCGGAATACCTGCGCGTGCAAGTGTGTCGGTACAGGTATGAGCCATCTCTTCGACCCGCTGAAGCTGGGCGACACCGCGATCCGCAACCGCGTCTGGGTCTCCCCCATGTGCACGTACTCCGCCGTGGACGGCCTGCCGAGCGACTGGCACCTCGTGCACCTCGGCCAGTTCGCCCTCGGCGGCGCCGGACTGGTCATGGCCGAAGCGACCGCCGTCGCACCGGAAGGCCGCATCAGCGCGGGCGACGCGGGCCTGTGGAACGACGAGCAGGCCACCGCCTGGCGCCGGGTCACCGACTTCCTGCGCGAGCACGGCGCCACCCCCGCCGTGCAGCTGGCGCACGCGGGCCGCAAAGCGTCGACCACCGCGCCCTGGGAAGGGGGCGCGACGCTGCCCGAGTCCGACGGCGGCTGGCGGACCGTGAGCTCCACCTCGAACGCGTTCGGCGAACTCGCCGCCCCGCGCGCGCTCACCGAGGACGAGGTCGCCGCGCTGCCGCAGCAGTTCGCCGACGCCGCGCGGCGCGCCGACGAAGCAGGCTTCGAGGTCATCGAGCTGCACTTCGCGCACGGCTACCTGGCGCACCAGTTCTACTCACCGCTGATCAACGACCGGACGGACCGCTACGGCGGCGACTTCGACGCCCGCACCCGAATCCTGCTGGAGATCGTCGACGCGGTGCGCGCCGTGTGGCCGGAAGGCCGCCCGCTGCTGGCCCGGCTGTCCGCGACGGACTGGGTCGAAGGCGGCTGGACCGGGGACGACTCGGTGCGGCTGAGCCGGTCGCTGGCGCGGCACGGCGTGGACCTGATCGACGCGTCCACCGGCGGTGCCGTCCCGGACGCGCAGATCCCGGTGAGCTCCGGCTACCAGACCCGATTCGCCCGGCAGATCAAGATCGAGGCCGAGGTGCCGACCGGCGCCGTCGGCCTGATCACCTCGCCGGAGCAGGCCGAGGAGGTCGTGACCTCGGGTTCGGCGGACGCGGTGCTGCTGGCCCGCGAACTGCTGCGCGACCCCCACTGGCCGCTGCACGCCGCGGACCGCCTGCGCTCGGCGAACCTCTGGCCCAAGCAGTACGAACGCGCTCGGCGGGGGTGAGGGGGTCGTTCTGCTTTGGTGTCCGGGTAGCGGAACCTCAGCTTCCTTCTCGCTGCGGGATCTTTTTCCCAAGTGGCTCCGCCACGAGGGAAAAAGCTGTCCTCGCGAGAAGGAAGCTGAGAACCCGCCGGTGAGCGGCTTTTCGACGTGGGCTATTCGCTTCGCGAATACAGGCACGGCTACGCCGCAAGGCAGACTTCGCTTCGCTCGTCCACTGCACGGCTTCGCCGTTGGGGGCTTCTCCTGCACATGAGGACGGCCGGGGGTTCGCTCGTGGGAGCGGACGCCCGGCCGTTCTTCGGGTCCGGTCAGGACTCCGTCAGCTGGGCCTGCCACATCCAGTGGGACTTCTCCAGCTCCTGGGCGATGCTGATCAGCAGGTCCTGCGAGACCAGGTCCGTCTTGTCCGTTTCGTCGATCCGGGCGCGGAGGCGGCCGATGAGCACTCCCAGCGCCTCCACAATGGCGGCCACGATCTCGCGGTCGGTGTGCCAGCCCTGTTCGAGCGTCGGCAGCCCGGAGTTCTTCGACACCGTCGACGCCCGGCCATCGGCCGAGACGCCCAGCGCTGCGGCGCGCTCCGCCACGTCGTCGGCGAAGCCGCGAGCGGCCGTGACCAGCTCGTCGAGCTGCAAGTGCACGTCGCGGAAGAACCGGCCCACCACGTTCCAGTGCGCCTGCTTCGCCACCAGGTGCAGATCGATCAGGTCGACCAAGGTGCCCTGCAGCGCCTTGCCGGTGATGTCCTTGTCGGAGTCGTTGAGCGGGCTGGTGATCGGAGATTGGGACGCGGTCATCACGTACCTCCTCGTACCGGGTGCGCAGTCGGTTCGGGTTCCACCTGGCGGGTACCCGGCGCGCCGCGGATCAATCACCGCCCGGCGAAAGCGCAGGTCAGCCGCGGTGCTCGGCGAACTCCACGAGCTGAGTGCCGATCATGCGCAGCGTCCCGGCGAGCTTCGGGTCCGAGCACTCCCCGTCCGGCCCGAACCGGACCTCGCTGGAGTTCACCGCCGCGCCCAGCGGCGTCGGCCACCCGCGCAGCGAGTGCACCACCGAGCGCAACGCCTGCAAGGTCGTCACCGAGGCCTGCCAGCCGTACGCCGCGCCCACGCAGCCGACGGCACGGCCGTCGAAGTACGGCCGCTCGTCGTCGCGCAGGTCCTCGACGTAGTCGACGGCGTTCTTCATCAACCCGGAGATGGTGCCGTGGTAGCCCGGCGAGGACAGCACCACGCCGTCGGCGGTGCGCAGCGCGGCCACGAGTTCCTTCGCCGCGTCGGTCCGTTCGGCGACGTGCGGGTCGTAGAACGGCAGGACCAGGTTCTCGCCACCGATGGCCCGCACCGTCGCGCCCGCTTCGCGCGCCCCGTCGAGGACGGCGTGCATGGCGCGCTCGGACTGCGAGTCCGGGCGCACCGAACCGCCGATTCCCACCACGGTCACGGTCATCGTTCGATCCTTCCATCAGACGGCGCCCGATCCCACCCGGACGTTGATCACGCTACGACCTCCAGTCAGCTCCAAGTCAAAGGTTCGAGCAGGTGTCCCGGGCCACAACTACTTGCTAGTAGCCTCACCGGCACGGTCCGTTCCCGGGAGGTCTTCACCCATGTCGAAAGTCGTCGAACTGATCCCGCCGAAGCTGCGTCCCCGCGTTCTCGGCGCCGGGCTGCACGCGGCGTTCGCGCTGCCCCGCCCGCTGCGCCGGTTGATCGCGGGCGCCCCGCTGCGGCTCGACGGCCAGGAGCTCTCCCTCGACGCCCAGCTGCTGCTCGCGATGCAGAAGCTCACCGGCAGCACCCGGCTCTCCGCCGACACCCCCGAGCTGGCCCGCGAGCAGATGACCCAGTCCAGCGGCATCGTCAACCGCGCCCCGCTGACCGGCGTCGCCGTCGGCGAACGCAGCATCCCCACGCCGAACGGGGAGCTCGCGGCCCGGTTGTACCGGCCGCAGGAACTGACCGAGCACAGCCCGCTGCTGGTGTTCTTCCACGGCGGCGGCTGGGTCATCGGCGACCTCGACAGCCACGACGACCTGTGCCGGTACTTCGCCAAGACCGCCGGGGTGCGGGTGCTGTCGGTGGACTACCGGCTGGCCCCGGAAGCGCGCTTCCCCGCCGCGTTCGACGACGCGCTGGCCGCGTTCCGCTACGCCGTGGACAAGGCGGGCGAACTGGGCACCCGGCCGGACCTGATCGCCGTCGGCGGCGACAGCGCGGGCGGCAACCTCGCCGCAGCCGTCTCGTACCACACCACGCGGCAGGCGGAGCGCGCTCCGGCGTTCCAGCTGCTGATGTACCCGGCGGTGGACGCGTCGGTGCGGCGCCGCTCGCGGGAGCTGTTCGGCGACGGGCTGCTGCTGACCGACGGCGACATGACCTGGTTCCTCGACCAGTACACGGGGCCCGCCCTCGACCGCACGGACCTGCGGCTGTCGGTGCTGCTGGCCGAGGACCTCAGCGGCCTGCCGCCGGCGCACGTGGTGACCGCGGGGTTCGACCCGCTGCGCGACGAAGGCGAGGAGTACGCGCGGCGGCTCGCGGAAGCCGGTGTGCCGGTGGTGGCCCGCCGCTTCGACGACCTGATCCACGGCTTCGGCAACCTCCGCCAAGCAGGCACCCGCTTCAACGAAGCCCTCAGCGAAATCGCCGGAACACTACGAGCAGGCCTCTCCCTCAACACCCCAGCGAAGTAACCGGCCGAGCGCTCATAGCCCGCCGCACGACGAGCGCTCTTGGTCGTTCGTCTTGTCAGCGGCGAAGCCGCTGAGCAGTGACCACCAGAGCAGCCGGACCACCCGCGGGTTCTCAGCGTTCTTCTCGCGAGGACGGCTTTTTCCCTCGTGGCGGAGCCACTCGGGAAAAAGATACCGCAGCGAGAAGAAAGCAGAGGGTAAGCCACCC